>JANYAB010000375.1 GCA_025355225.1 Bacteroidota bacterium | reverse complement strand
CAAAAAAAACCCTTCTGAAAAAAATATGCGTTATACACAACCATAAGCCTCAAATTTCGTTTAAAGCAGATAGCTGTTATTTTTTAATTTTTAATATAAAATATAGTTTTTGAGGTTTATCTTTAAGCCTCATAAAGTATTATTCGCCCCCTGCCCTATATAATGAAGAATATTCTACTGATTTTTTGCGTATTATTATTAACAGCAGCGAAGGGCTTCTCGCAACAATTTTCTCAGTATAATACCGGCACTTTATATGATTCGTTCGAAAATCCATCCCAAAGAGCGTTCGTACCTGATACCAGTAAGAAATATGCATTTAATTTCCTTATACCAAACCTGGATGTCAATTTTTTCCTGAAGGGAGATGCGCAGGCGACGCTGGTAAGCCGTACGTTTGGTGGTTATTATAATAATGCTGCATTGCAAATTGGTAACGGCAAGTATAATACTATGAACGCAAATGCCAGCGTTTATTCCCTCATGTTTAAAATGTTCGGCAGTTTGAACGGAGATTCGGAGATTGGATTTTTTACTGAAACGAAAGCAGAAGGACGAGGATCAATTTCGGATGAAACAATAGCCCTGTTTAACGGGACCAATTCATTTCCGAATAATACCTATGATAATGTTTTTAATGACCATTACCTTTACCAGGTTTACAATTCCATTGGACTTTCGTATCGTGAAAAACTGAGTAAAAAAGTAGCGATAGGTTTTAAATTAAGTGGATTATTGGGAGTAGATTATAACAAGCTGAATATTTATGAATCGCATATTAGTTTTGACAAGACGAATAATTCAGCAATCGTTTCATTAAGAGGTAAATATTATCTGAGCCAGGGACCGGGAAATCTTGATTCGAGGAGTTTTTTGCCCAATGTCCGTAGTCCGGGACTGGCAGTAAATATAGGGACCTCCTACCGTACTGAAGATGGCATAACTTTGCAGGCAAATATTAAGGATTGGGGCTTTATTCATTGGTATGTTAATTCATCTACTACAAACTTTAATGGGACTACAAACATAGAGGGCCTTTCGGGCAAAAGAAGAGAAGACAGCATCCTCAGTAATGTGCGCAAATTAGTGACGGCGGGCAAACAGAACGGTTCATTTACGGCTCCCACTGATGGCAAATTTGAACTAAGTGTTACCAAGTCCTATTATTTGGACGACGACAAATTTTTTAAATATTCGCCAACATTAATCGCCTCCAAAGAATTGTTATATAATGGATTTACTGGTGCATTAGTCAATCATTTCCAATATCAAAATTATCACGCCAGCTTAATTACATCGTACGATAACCTTAACCTGTTTAATTTCGGCCTGCAATTCATGGTCAAATCATACAACTATGAATTTTTTATTGGCAGCGAGCGTCTTTTGCAAACCGCTGGCCTTGCATCAGCAATCCACTCCCCTGCTTCTTACTCACCGGGTTCATTTGCAGGAGCCGATTTCTTTTTAGGTTTTTCTCTGAAATTTGGCCCCGTGGTTGAACATCCTATGAATGCCAGTACCATTCCAAATGGTGAAAGAGGTTTCATCGGGCGCTTATATAACCGGCTGTTTAAAACCAACTGGTAGTTTAAACCTTTTTTTTACCCGCAATAAAATCTTTAAGATAATAAGGCTCAAAATAGGCAGTATCTTCAAAGTCCTTAGCCAGGTACTTCTCAGCAGCCATTTTTGTAAGGTGGGTAGCTGAATTCTGAAATCCGGAAATCACTTGTGCATTGGGATTCCCGCTTAAAACCTCGCGGCATTTCTCCGCGCCGTCCCCGAAAAATAGTATCTTATTGGCTTGTAGCAGATCGCTGAAACTATTCTCATCAATTATCTCGGCCGATGTTGGCCTTACTCTGTTGCTGCTAATATCAAATACCGCAGTAAAAACCTCCATGCGCCTGGCATCTATCATGGGGCATAACAAAATATTGCGGTCGTTAAATGTGCGTTGCGCTACCATGCCATTCGCCATTGATTCGAGGGTTTCTATAGCTATTAGCGGTTTATCTAAAGCAAAGCACAGGCCCTTTGCAACAGACACACCTATACGTAAGCCGGTATAAGAACCGGGGCCGCAGCTTACTGCAATTGCGTCCAGGTTATCATATTGTTTATCGGTGGATTTAAAAAGCTCGTCAATAAACAGCGTGATTACTTCTGCATGCACGTTACGCTGATCCATTTCCCGGTATGCCAAAACGGTTCCATTTTCTGCCAGGGCTACAGAACATACGGTGGTTGCGGTTTCAATTTGTAGTATCAGGCTCATATCAATTCAGGGTACGGGGTCATGCCCATGGCCTCCCCATGGATTACAACTGGCAATGCGTTTTAAAGTTAACCACCCGCCTTTGAAGGCGCCATATTTTTTTATCGCCTCAACACCATATTGCGAGCAGGTGGGTGTGTATCGGCACGACGCACCGGTGAGCGGAGAAATAAAGTACTGATATATTTTGATCAGGACAATAAAAACCCCTCCTATTGCTGTTTTAAGTATGCCTACTATAGTTTTCATTTGCCAATTTGCCCGGTAAGCTGGGTTAAAAGCTTCAGCATTTTCTTTTCAATGAAATCATAAGGGGTTATTTCTTTACCTATATATCCTATGGAAAATACAATTTTCTTATCCGGATCGTTGAGCAAAGAATATAAATATTGCTGTTTATGCAGACGGTAGCTTTCACGAATTCGCCGCTTTATCAAATTACGATCCACGGCACGTTTATAGCGTTTCTTGGAAACCGAGAATAAAACTTGTGCCGGAAATGGCTGCGGATCATCCACGATCAGCCACGAAACCTTAAAAGGATAACATAAAAAAGAAGAACCCTTATGAAAAAGCTCGTCAATAAGCCTTTTATTACATAAACGTTCTTCTTTGGTAAAAGTGTATGTTTTGCTCATTCCTGAACCGCAATTTATAAAAATAACCGGCCCGAGCCCCTATGAGGAGAAAATAAGCAACCTATGCTTTGTGAAGGCGGTCGTCAGAAACAGATAATCTTTTTCTGCCTTTTGCTCTTCTTGCTGCCAGTATTCTTCGGCCGTTAGCTGTAGACATGCGCTCACGGAAACCGTGCTTATTTCTTCTTTTTCTTTGAGAAGGCTGAAACGTTCTTTTCATTGCTATTTTATTCTATTCGTCGTTTTAAAAACAAGAGTGCAAATGTAGTGTTATTTTTAAACTTTTCAAACGGAATTATACTTATTTGCCTAATAGGTTTTCATATCGTAATTTAACGGTTTATTACAGCTTCTATGGTTACAAGCCATTGTATTGGTTATAACCGTATTACCATTGCCCCAAATTTATAATATCAACCTGATATGAAACTTTTTACCGCCCTGTTATTGGCATTTTTGCCGCTTTTTGCCTTATGCCAGGAAAATTCGGCCGTGCACTATAAAATTTACAGCACCAAAACCAAAAAGATGGTAACCGTTGATGATATAATTAATGATATGGATAAGGCCGATGTACTGTTTTTTGGAGAGGAGCATAATGATTCTACCTGCCATGTGCTTGAATTAGCTCTGTTTAAGCAATTGACGCTGAAGCATCCCGGTGAGGCGGCGTTAACCATGGAAATGTTTGAAACCGATTGTCAAACCGTGCTAAATGAGTACCTGGGCGGACTAATACGCGAAAAGAATTTTACCACCGAAGCCCGCGCATGGCATAATTACAAAGACTACCGTCCTTTAATTGAATTAGCAAAAACCGACCATATATCGGTTGTAGCCGCTAATGCACCAGCCAGGTATGTTAATATGGTTAACCGGATGGGGTTAAACAGTTTACAAAACCTTGACGACGCCGGCAGATCATGGCTCCCCTCCCTCCCTGTTGATACAGCTACGGGGACCTATTATGATAATTTTTTAAAAGTGATGGGTGGTCATAGCGCTATGGGTGGAATGCAAATGTACCAGGCACAAAATCTTTGGGATGCTACGATGGGCTGGTCGATAGCCGGTTTTTATAAAAAACATCGCCATTTTAAAATATTGCAGCTTAACGGCGGTTTTCACAGCGAAGAAAAATTGGGTACCGCAGCACAGCTAAAAAAATATGCGCCTAAGGCAAGAATAGTTAATATCGCATGCTTTTCGGATGACAGCTTTGACAAGCCTGACTGGAGTAAATTTAGCGCCAATAACGACTATATTATTTTAACCGACCCTAAACTGCCGAAAACTTATTAAAATATTTTTTAATTTTATAAAAACTTAAGTACCATTGAAGATAATTTTTTAATGAAAAATAAACACGTCCGGTTAATCGCATTTTTGATTTTTTTCCAGCTCGTTGCCTGCAAAAAAGATCAAAAACAAGTAATTACTGCGCCAACTCCATGGGAGGCAGATGGATTGGGCACTCATCTAACTGCTTCGAAAAGCTTAAATAAGGACTATAGTTATTATTTCGACCAATTTGACGGAAGCCAATACCAGGGAATCAATTGCGGGCCAACTGTGACCACCATGGCCATCAAATGGGCCGATTCTACTTTTTCAAAATTGCCTGTGGATGCCCGAAATACCATTCCGGCAAGTGGTGGATGGTGGTACACTTCGGATATTAATAATTATCTTAACATGAATGGTATCAATCACGTTATTCTTTCGTTTACCCCATCTACTGCTGATGCGGTGATCGAAACCAGTATTGACAATAATAATGAGGTTATTTTGTGCCTGGATATGTATTATGCTTTGTACAATCCCGATCCTACTCAGCACACCAATAAGTTTTATGTCACAACCGCGCCAAATTGGGGGCATTTTTTGTTGGTAAAAGGGTATAAACAAGTCGACGGAAAATTATACTACGAAATTTATGACCCCTACACAGATCATGAGACCTATGCGGATAACACGCCTAAAGGGAAGGATAGGTATTATTTAAATTCGACAATTACAGATGCCACCAATGTATGGTGGAAATATGCCATTGTTGTGGCGCCAAAGAATCAGCAGGTAGTAACTTCCAATAAATTGCAGATCAACAGCATCCAGACTATACCGGTTGCCAGGGGGCAGTAGTATCGCGTCTTGTATAAATTGATGTATAGTCTTTAGTCTAAAGTCTTTAGTCCTAAGTAAGCAAAGACCCAAAATTCGACTTAAGACTTTTAACTTAACAGTAACTACTTCTGCCCCTTTGCCAGTATATCTCTGATCTCTGTTAATAAAATTTCTTCTTTTGTTGGTTCCGGATCGGCAGCTGGCGCAGCTTCCACAGGTTTTTTCATTGAGTTGATCGCTTTTACTACCATAAATATGCAAAAAGCAATGATCAGAAATTCAATCAGGGTATTGATAAAATTGCCATAGTTGATAGAAACATCCGCTATTTTTTTGGCCGGGTCGCCGGGTTTTATCAGGATCTTTAAATTTTTGAAATCAATCCCACCGGTAGCATACCCTATCGGGGGCATTATAATGTCGGTTACCAGCGATGTTACGATCTTCCCGAAAGCCGCACCAATAATAACGCCCACCGCAAGGTCAACAACGTTGCCGCGCATGGCAAACTCTTTAAATTCCTTTATAATAGCCATAATTTGGTTTTTTTAATAAACTAAGTTATTAAAATATCCAATTAATAAAGTATTACTTCAGTTTTTATTAAACACTTATTATTTTTTTTACGTTTAAAGATATTCATCAAATATCAGGCAAGTTAATTTTTTAAGTTTCTGTTAATTGATGTATTTTTGGCTTTATCTAATTATGCTTAAACAGAATCTTCAACAAAAACTTTTACAAAAGCTTTCGCCGCAGCAAATACAATTCATCAAGTTGCTGCAGGTACCAACCGTGTCGCTTGATACCCGTATTAAAGAAGAACTCGAGGAAAATCCGGCGCTGGAAGATCTCAGTTTAACCAATCTGAATGAGCCGGAAGAACAATACCCGGACCGCGACCCAGAGGAGGATACTTACAACAGTGATGAAGATACCGGCCCTGCCGACGAATTTAATATTGAGGATTATCTGCAGGAAGATAATATAAACGATTATGGGTCCAAGTACGATCAAAATGGGGATGACGAGGACGAACGGAAGGAAATACCGATAGCCGTACAAAGCTCATTTTTCGAGAACTTACAGTTGCAGCTTGATCTGCTTCCTTTGTCAGATAAGGATTTCAGGATTGGTCAGCAAATTATAGGCAGCCTGGATGATGATGGTTACCTGCGCAGGTCGATCACCTCGCTTACAGACGACCTGGCATTTTCGCAGAATATTATGGCTGACGATGAGGAAGTGGAAGAAATGCTAAGGGTGATCCAATCTTTTGATCCTCCGGGTGTTGGTGCACGCAGTCTGCAGGAATGCCTGCTGATACAGCTCAGAAGAAAAGAAAGCATCGACCCGATAGTGAAAAAAGCGATCCTGGTGGTTGAACATTACCTGGACGAGTTTACCCGCAAGCATTACGATAAGCTCGAAAAGTCGCTTAACATGACCTCTGATGAATTAAGGGGCGTGGTAAACGAAATTTTAAAACTAAACCCCAAACCCGGCGACTCGAACGAGGTAAACACCAAGCAGATGCAGGTGATACCCGATTTCCATATCTCTAACAACGATGGCGTACTGATATTAACTTTAAATTCCAAGAACGCCCCCGAATTGCGCGTAAGCCGCTCGTACCAGGAAATGTTTGAGCATTACGACAAGGCGTCGCAACGGGATAAAAAAATGAAGGAAGCGGTACAGTTTGTAAAGCAAAAGCTCGATTCGGCAAAATGGTTTATTGATGCCATTAAGCAGCGTCAGCAAACTTTATTGAAAACCATGAATGCCATCATGCAGTACCAATATGAGTTTTTCCTCACCGGCGATGATAAAAACCTGAAACCGATGATCCTGAAGGATATTGCCGAAAGGATTTTAATGGACATTTCTACCGTATCGCGGGTGGCCAACTCAAAATATGTACAAACCGAACATGGCACTTATTTATTGAAATCCTTTTTCTCCGAAGCCATACAAACGGAAAGCGGCGAAGAAGTATCCAACAAGGAAGTAAAGAAAATATTAGAAGAACACATCGGCGCCGAAGACAAGCGCCATCCCCTCGCAGACGAAAAACTAACCGAAATACTCAAAGACAGCGGTTACAACATCGCCCGCCGCACCGTAGCTAAATACCGTGAACAGATGAATATTCCGGTAGCGAGGTTAAGGAAAGAGTTGTAGCTTATTGTGCTTCTTTATCCCGCACTTGATAAATATCGTTATTCGTATTCGTCAGTCAGTGCTAGTGAGGCCGGGTAAAGTGATTTATGAAAGCCAGCGGATGTTCTTTTTCTTTTTCCGCAAAAGAAAAAGAACCAAAAAGAAAACTCCCGGCTGCGTCTGATTCTGTGAAAGTTAGTAGGTTGGCGTGGCCTGTGGTTGCCGAACCAGCCAATGCCGGATTTTTAGTGTATTTACAGTTTGTGGTTTTACTTTTTCTTTTCCCGTCAACAGATAAGCTTCGGGCGAAATTGTCTGAACTAAGATTGTTAGGATTAAAAGTAAGTCTGATTAGTTACGGGTGGAATGGGTGCAAGTCTCGAACCAATTTATCTATAATTTGAAACTGAGGGCATTATTTTAGATTGTACGGAAGAGCGTTTTATAAATTGCAAAATGTGTATTTTTCACCGGTTTTCGGGAGGCTAATTTTTAAGGTCGCGGGCCATTAATTAATAGTAGATAACCTGCTTTTAGCTTTTTTTTACGAGATCATTGTTATGAAAAATCCCCGGACAAATATTCCTGTAGAGGAATATGAAAAACACATGTCAGAGGTAGGCCAGCTACAGCTACTTAATTCTACGTTCAAACATTATTTCGATTTATATGATCCCAAGGATATAATTGTTCTTGGCGCCACGACAGGAAATGGATTTGAAAATATTAAGCACAAAATAGATAGCATAACTGCAATAGATATCAATAGTGATTTTTTGCTTGAATTGAAAAACAGGTTTCCAAATTTAGCGCACCTTAGTACAATTTGCGGAGATATTCAGAATTTAAAATCAAATAACTTGTCTTCCGACTTCATTTACGCCGCACTAATTTTTGAATATGTC
>JANYAB010000354.1 GCA_025355225.1 Bacteroidota bacterium | reverse complement strand
AATATTTTAATCCAAATAAATATCCAGCAACCCATCAGGCAGGTCAATCAAAACAATCCCCTTTACCACATCAATGCTTTTAATAATGTCCTCGTTGAGGGGGAAAAGCACCTCGCAGTCTTTGTAGTTTACGGTTGCTATAAACTGCTGGGGCAGTTCCTGAATACTGCTTATTTCACCCAACTCACCTTCATTGATATCAATGGCGGTAAAGCCTTTAAGGTCCAGTAGGGTAAAATCACTCTTTTTCTTTTTTGGCTTCAATTTATTGGGCAGATAAACATCCCTTTTCACCAATTTAGATGCTTTTTCAATGGTATCCACATCTTCCAGAAAAAGATACGCGGAATTGTTAGGATGATATTTAATCGATTCAACAAAATAGGGGACCAGTTTACCCGCCATATCAATATACAGCGCATCAAACTCTATATCACCCAGGTTGTCAAAGTCAACATAAAGCTGTACTTCGCCCTTTAAACCCTTTGTTTTTAAAATGGTACCGATCCTGAAACTATCCTCTATCTTCATTTCCTGGTTTTAATTACTCAACCTATTTGCTCCCAGTGAACTCTGTGAATTCTCTTTGTGATCTTTCGGGGTTCTGATAGCTATCGGGATTAACCACAGAGACGTCACAAAGTTTTTCACAGAGAGACACAGAGCCAAACCAAATTTGTATTTTCAAAACTGCCTCTGTGAATCTTCGCGTTCTTTCTTTGTGATCTTCGTGGTTAATTTAACCACAGAGGTTCACAAAGATTTTCACTAAGAACACAAAGTCTTTAAACAATAATAGCGAAACATCTTATGATGATCCGCTATTACTATATTTTGAGATAATGTAAGTCAGAACTTATTGCTGACTCTTGTTATCTTATATCAGATTACTCTGCGCTTTCAGCTTCTGCTTCTTCAGTTGCTTCAGCTTCAGCAGGTGTTTCTTCAACTGGCGGAGTATTTTTAGCAATAATTGATGCCGCTTTTACTTCCTTTTTCTTAGCTTCAGCAGCTAAGGCAGCTTTCCTTGCATCAGCTTTTGCTGTAACCAGGCCTGTTTTTTTGCCGGTTATCTTGCTGTCTTTTTGATCGAGCCATGCGTTAAATTTCTCTACTGCCTGTTCTTCGGTCAAGGCGCCTTTTTTAATACCGCCCTCTAAGTGTTTTTTATACAAAACACCTTTGTACGATAGGATAGCACGACAAGTGTCGGTAGGCTGTGCACCATTGTTTACCCAATCAAGGGTTTTTTCGAAATTAATGTCAATTGTAGCGGGGTTAGTGTTTGGGTTGTATGAACCTAAACGCTCAATGAAGCGGCCATCTCTTGGAGCACGCGCATCTGCCACTACGATATAGTAAAAAGGTTTTCCTTTTTTACCATGTCTTTGCAGTCTGATTTTAGTTGCCATTTTAAATTTTTTATGTATTCAACATTATCCCCGGAGTCTCCTTCAGCGGGGATGCAAAGGTAGAAAAAATTATTTTAAACTTAAAATGCTTTAGGTAATTAAATTATAGGCACATTTTAAAAATTATTGGCAATTTCGATGCGATTAATATGACAGGCAAAATACGCATAGCTATTGACATGGACGAGGTGCTGGCCGATACCATTGATAAATTTATTGTGGTGTATCAGCGGGACCATAAGGTGGATATTACGCTGGAACAAATGCATGGCAAGGAGTTTCACGAATTACTGCCCGACAAATTAAATGATAGCTGGCGCGATTACGTCAATCAAAAAGGCTTTTTCAGGGATCTTAAGGTAATGCCCGGCAGCCAGCAGGTGGTTAAGGATCTTTGCGCAAAATATGATGTTTACATAGTGTCGGCGGCAATGGAGTTCAAAAACTCGCTTGTGGATAAATATGACTGGCTGGAGGAGCACTTCCCTTTCATTCATTGGAAAAATATCATATTTTGCGGAAATAAAATAGTTGACACCCACATTATGATAGACGACCGGATAAGAAACTTTGCAGGTTATAACGGTCGAAAGCTATTGTTCTCTTCGCCTCATAATTTCCTGGTCTCCGAATACGAAAGGGTGAATAACTGGGCAGAAGTGGCGGATAAATTATTACGAGAATAATTACAAAATTTAGGGGTTTATTTCCAATTTCGTTATAAAATTTCAATCGTTAAATAGTATTATCAATAAAAAACATAACTTTATACGGTAGCCGAAAATTGATAGAATCTATGCTTAATGATCTTCTTACTGCATTAAACGATTGTGTTTGGGCTGTTGATGTTAATACTCAAAAATACTTGTTTATCAGTCCAAGTGTCCATGATATTACAGAGTATGCCGTCGAAGATTTTAACCAGAATAAAAAACTGTGGGACGAAATTGTTGACCCACGCGATATCGATATAGTTGCCGCAGCCAAAATCAAGCCGGATACATCCGATTGGATCAGTTTAACTTACCGTGTAATTACCAAAAGCGGTAAGATAAAATGGATAAAACAAAAAAGACGATTTCTGGCCGATGAGCAAACCGGCCACCAGGTACTTTTGAGCGTTATTAATGATGTTTCGGACCAGCAACAGGCCGACTTCAAAATGAACCATCGCGAGCAATTCCTCAACTCCCTGATTGATTCGCAAACCAATTTTTTGATACGAATTGATGTTGACTGCGTTTTTACCTTTGCTAATAAGTGGTTTTTAAAAACTTTTGGCCATAAAAAGTCGGATATCATCGGCAAGCATTTTTCGGTCGCAGCAATTCCCGAAGACAACGAAAAATGTGAACAGGCCTTTAAGAGCTGCATTAAAAACCCCGGCAAAGTTGTTAACCTGAAGCACCGGAAACTGAATAGGGATGGCAATACCCACTGGATAAAATGGGAATTAATTGCCATTGCCGACCAAAATGGACAGGTTACCGAAATACAAGGGGTTGGGCAGGATGTTACCCAAAATATTGAGATAGAAAAGGAAATAAAAAAAGCCTCCGACCGGCTCAACAGCTTTATTGAAAGCATTACAGATTCTTTTTTTATTGTTGACAGCGACTGGAAATTTGTAAAGGTAAACAGCGCTTTTGAAAAGGTGACCCAAAAAAGCCGGCAGGAAATTGTGGGGTCGGTGATCTTTGATATTTTCCCCAGGATCAACGCTACAGGTTTTGAAAAAGCTTACCAGAGGGCGATATCCCAACAGGAAAGCGTTCAGTTCATAGAACATTTTGAGCCTTTAAACAAATGGTTTAACGCTACTGTTTATCCTTCTGCCGAAGGTTTGACAGTATTTGTAAGGGATATTACTGATGAAAAGCATACCCAGGAAGAGATTGTATGGACAAAAAACAACCTGGAGGCTTTGATCAATAATACAGAAGATATGACCTGGTCAATTGACAGGGAGGGTAAATATGTTTATATGAATACGGCTTATCGAAACAGGATAACTTACACCATTGGTGTGGTACCCAAAGAAGGCGACGATGCTTATAGACACTCCGGTCATACAGCCCAGGTAAATGATGAATGGCAGTCCTATTACCGGCGTGCGCTTTTAGGCGAAAGGTATGTTACACGGCATGAGAGCCCAGATCCCAAAACTACGGAACCGTCCTATTTCGAGGTTAGTTTTAATCCTATTTATAAAAACACAAAGGGCGAAATTATAGGTGTGGGATGCTTTGCCCGTGATATAACCGAAAGGCTTAAAAATGAGCAGGCATTAATTGAACAGAACGAACGATTAAAAAATATTGCCTCGTTAAGTTCGCACGAGTTACGCAGACCAGTGGCCAGCATGCTGGGACTGATCGATATAATTGACCGGAAAAATTTCAGCAACCCCGACAACGAACAAATCATTGACCACCTTTTCACGGTAAGCCAGGAAATTGACGAGGTGATTCACCTTATTGTGAACAATACTTTTCTTGATATTGCACGCCCTTCTGAACCCCGGAGTTTTAAGGCAGTTTTATAACGACAGCATCTCAACAATTTTTAAAAAAGTGGCATCTGTATCGGTATTTTTCTTGATAGCATGTTCTAAAGGTGTGTAGGCTATTTCATTATTTAAAACGCCAACCATTTCATTACGATACCCATTCATTAAAGCCTCAACGGCTGCAACACCTACGCGGCTCGCCAACACCCTATCCATGCAGGTTGGTTTTCCTCCGCGCTGAATATGACCTAATATGGATACCCTGGTATCATAATTAGGGAACTTCTCTTTTACAAGGCGTCCTACTTCAAACGCGCCGGCCTCTTCACCTTCTCCTTCAGACACGATCACAATTCTTGAAGTTTTATCCTTACGCCCGTTCTCCAGCCTGTCAAACAATTTATCCATTGACAATTTGCTCTCGGGCATAACAATAGCTTCTGCTCCGGACGAAATACCGGTCCTTAACGCGATCATGCCCGAGTCGCGGCCCATCACTTCAACTATAAACAAGCGGTCGTGTGATTCTGCGGTATCCCTTATCTTGTCCACAGCATTCATCACCGTATTTATAGCAGTGTCGTATCCTATGGTGAAATCCGTTCCCGTCAGGTCATTGTCTATTGTACCGGGAAGCCCAATAACCGGAATATTGAATTCCTTACCGAAAATATGTGCGGCCGCAAAAGTGCCATCGCCGCCAATAGCCACTAAAGCATCAACATTGAATTTTTGCAATTGCTCAAAAGCAAGTTTGCGGCCCTCGGGGGTTTTAAAGTGTTCGCTGCGTGCGGTTTTTAAAATAGTACCGCCACGTTGTATAATATTTGAAACTGTTTTGCGGCTCATTGCGAAAAGGTCGCCATTGATCATCCCTTCAAAGCCCCGTCTTATACCGGTAACCTCAAGATCATAAAATAAAGCTGCACGCACCACTGCACGTATAGTAGCATTCATGCCGGGCGCATCACCGCCGGATGTAAAAAGTCCAATATTTTTAATATGGGTCATCGCTGATTCTGCCAATTGCCTGTTAAACTAAGGGTAAACGCTAAAATAATTATACATCAGACATTGCTTCAATGGAAACAATATCAAATTTTGCGCGAATTTACATTATTTTTTTTGCTCAGCGCTTGTTTCGATAGGCTTCAATGCCACTTTCTAAGAATTTTGTATAACTGGCTATGTTATAGTCAGCCGGTGACGGTAGAATTTCCTGTCCGTTCTGGTTTTTAAGCAGGTTACCATCGCTATCCAGCATAACATACAGCGGCTGGGAGTTAGCATTAAACCTCGATGCTTCAAAATCACTCCATTTTCCGCCCAGGTTGGTAATCTTTTTACCGCTGTATTTTGATGTAAATTGTTCGCTGGGTTGCAACTCCGCTTTATCGTCAACAACAAGCTGTAATAGTATAAAATCGTCGCGTAAATGTTTAAAAACGCCGGGATCAGACCAAACATTCGTTTCCATCTTGCGACAGTTAACGCAGTTGAAACCCGTAAAGTCTATTATAACAGGTTTATGTAATTCCTTTGATGCCTGTAGCGCCTGGTCATAATCATACCATGCATCTAACCCCCTCGTTTTTATTCGAAGATAATTTGCAGCGTATTTTCTTTCTTTGATAGATGATTGATTAACAGATGAAGATGTTGTTCCCGAACCGTCAGGCGTCCTCGATAAATCAAAATCCTGGGTAGCTGGCGGAGGTAAAAATGCGCTGATGGACTTTAATGGGGCTCCCCACAAACCAGGTACCATGTAAATAACGAATGCAAAAACAACGATGGATATAAATAAGCGCGGAACGGACAAATATGGCACATCACTATCATGCGAAAACTTGATTTTACCAATTAGATACAGCCCTAATAAAAATCCCAATGCTATCCATAACGACAAGAATATTTCGCGGTCGAACCAGTTCCAATGGTAGGCCAGATCGACGTTAGAAAGGAATTTTAATGCAAAAGCCAGTTCTAAAAAGCCCAAAACTACTTTTACACTATTGAGCCATCCGCCTGATTTGGGAAGAGTCTTCAACGCAGATGGAAATAAGGCAAAAGCGGTGAATGGCAAAGCAAGCGCCAGCGAAAAACCGAACATGCCAACTGCAGGGCCCAAACGTTCACCCTTTGAGGCAGCTTCAACCAGTAATGTGCCTATGATAGGCCCCGTACACGAAAAAGAAACAACAACCAGAGTTGCAGCCATAAAGAAAATGCCCGCCATGCCACCTTTGTCCGAATTGGCATCTAACTTGTTAGCTAACGAACTGGGCAAGGTAATTTCAAATGCCCCGAGGAATGATATCCCAAAAACAACCAGCAGTAAAAAGAAAAAGATATTAAAAAAGCCATTTGTTGACAGTGCATTAAGTGCGTCAGAACCAAAAAATACGGTGATGATTAGCCCTAATGATACATAGATCACAATAATGGATATGCCATAAATTAATGATTGTAAAATGGCTTTGCTCCTGGTGCCTCCCTGTTTTGTAAAAAAACTTACGGTTAACGGCAATAAGGGGTATATGCAGGGCAGCAATAGAGCAGTAAAACCACCCAAAAGACCTTCAATAAAAATTTGCCATAGGGTTTTTGGCATTTCCCTGGCCGAAACGGCAGGCTTTTCCACTTCTGGGCCGACTTTTGCTATTTGCTTTTCTTGTTTTTTTGCGGCGGCAAGGCTATCAGCCGCTGTAGGTATGGGAGTAAATTGTACATCGCTGGTCGAAACGGTATCAGCAGGCTTCTTTTGTACCGCCTGCGCCGTGTTTGTGGCAGCTATTAGTAATACAACAATCGCCATAAATAAACACAAAATGGCCTTCTTGCAGTTCCTGATTTTAAATAAGATCATTTTTTGGCAGGAATTATTTACCTAAAGGGATACTGAAATCTACATCGTCGGGCGGGAGACACTTTTTGTCATTACACGTCATATACTCCAGCTGGCCTTTTATGGCAGTCACCTTGTCCGATTTTAATTTTATCTTTTGCTGAAAAGTAACTGTTTTTTCAAAATAGCTTACATTCATCTTAAAAGCATCTTCATAGTGAGTGATCGGCGTCGGCTCGGCGGCT
>JANYAB010000350.1 GCA_025355225.1 Bacteroidota bacterium | reverse complement strand
TACATATTTGCCTCCGGCATCTATCACAGCGGCGTCGGGGCCATTAATATTGGCATCGCTAATTTGTATGATCTTACCAGCGTCAACTAATATACTCCCTCCATTTAATATCCCTTGAGGAGTTATGATCTGACCGTTAATAATTTTCAATTGCATTTCGTTCACTTTTTTCGGGACAAGCGATCATAGAGTATCCGGACTTTTTCATTTCTTAGTCCATTTTCCTGCACAAGTTCAGCCGGGTAAAGATAATTTTTATTGAGGGCGATAAAACGCTGACCCAGTTCATTACCCGTTACCATCAAGGCTTTTAACCGGGCCAGAATTGCCGGTGTTTTGCCGGGACTAAAAGTATCGGCGTTGACCATTTTTTCAATTTCCTCATATCTTAAATAATGGATGCGGATATCCGTCATTAAACGATAATGCTCAAATTCCTGCAGGTTTTGTGTTGGCTTGAGCGAATTTAAGGTTTCGGCAACCTGTATAGTACTATCCAGCAATTGTTTTATCGAAGTTGGCGCCGGTGCTATTACTTCGCCCTGCATTACCTGGAATGTCGCGGTCTTAATTGCCTTCCAGAATTCGGTAGATTGATGTTGATTAAAACCATATTGCTTTTTACAATAGTTGGCAATAAACTTATCGATATCAAGTGGTTTAGGTGATTTTATACTTTCGATATATGCCGCTAAAAGAATATTGAATCCACTGATTGGATATACATGCCTTATCGCATACAGGTCGGTAATATTCTCGTCCGTTTCAAAGAGCGGTGTGTACGCACCCGAAGTCGACCATGAGGTCATGATAATTCCTTTGTAGCCTAAGTCTTTAGCTATCGGGACAAAATTCCGGATATTGTTAAAATGCTTTTCCCATTGGGTCAGAAAATAATTGTCTGGATGTGATCGCAAAGCGGGCGCTCCCCATATCTCGTAGCCGCTCTCCATTAGTTTCTGATGATCACCAAAATTATTCATGTTCCAGCCGTAGTTCCAATCAACCAATACTGTTCCTTTGGGAAGCAATTTTATCGCCTCCGGATATTTCATTGCGATGTCGGCCCACAGAATAGGGCGCTTGCCCAATTTAATGACGATACCACAGAGCATCCTGATGTAATCAATGTATAATTTGGATTTGCCCTCTTGCGCTACTTTTAGTTTACACCGTTCATCGTGTCCGAGGAGATAGGTTTCATCCCCGCCAATGTGAATATATCTCGAGGTGTGGGTTGACGCCAATTCGGTGTACAGATCTGTAAATAGAGCGCTATCCTGTTTGGTTTGTAGGGGACAAACTTGTGAGTAATCCTTTTGATCCTCGCGCAATTCCTTATACCTTTCGTGACGCAAAATATATTCCACGTGCCCGAAACTTTGCTGCAGCGGGACCACGTCGATCCCTAAAGTGTTACAGTATTTGACGAAGTCGACAATCTCTGCTTTTGTATAAGCATAACGGTTTGGAATAAGCGGGTGCTTTTCGAAAGGATAGGTTCCCTCCCACTCCATAATGAGCGTATTGATACCCGACTGGCTTAGTTTTTTTGCAAAGTTTTTTAATGCCGGCATAGGCATCACTTGTATCCTGAGATCGAGGTGGAACCCCCTAACCTTAAACTCGTTCTCCGGATTATGGTGTATCTGCGAAAAACCTGCTTGCAGGCATACCAGAATTAACAGTAAAATCAGTAATGGCTTCTTCATATTGGCATACAAATATTAATTTGTACAAAATACCAAGGTAAAAAAATCCGCCTGCTAAACCGGAATTTGTTTTTTTGTTTTATTTAAAAATGATAGTGAACTCTGTTTGCAGCTCTGCTACCGTTTTCAACGAGAATTCAAAGCCGTGATTCATCAGTATCTCCCTGACAAGGGTAAGACCTATACCCTGTCCATCTTTTTTTGTGCTATAGAACGGGGTAAATAACTGTTCACTCTGCTTTGTAGTGATACCTTTGCCAGTATCGGTAATAACCAATTGCTTTGTCTTTTGATTGGTGATGAATTTCACTGTTCCGTTTTGTTCAACTGCTTCAACGGCATTTTTAACAATATTGATAAGGGCCTGCTCCATCTGGTGCTCATCTGCCGAAATATAGAAAGGAGCATCAGTTATATCCAATACCAGTTCGATACCCGTTTCTGATGCCCTTATCTTCATTAAACTGGATACTGAATTTAGAAGCTGATTGAGGTCAATACGTTTTTTATTTGCTTCGGGCAGTTTCACCAGGTCGGCAAAATTACGCATAAACAGGTTGAGATTTTGGTTGCGATCAAGCGCCACTTGCAGTGCA
>JANYAB010000035.1 GCA_025355225.1 Bacteroidota bacterium | reverse complement strand
AGCCACTGCTTGTAAGGTAACGCCAGCGCAAGCCACCAGTGCTTCCAACAGCATGTCGCCGGAGCATGCAAGCATGCCTGTCCCCCCTGTAGCAGGATGCAACCCTGCTTCTACGATGGATTTGCCGGTTTCCACTTTACAGGAAATGCCTTCGCCGATCTTTCCTTCAGCTTTTAATGTAATAATAGCTGACTCCGGCTGCTCCCTGTATTTATCTTTGAGCGGGGCTTGAAGGTTTTTGAGTTCTGTTGCATTCATGATTACAAGTTTAATAAAAAAATCCAACAACCTGCTTCGCACCCGATTGTCGCTATATCCCTTAAATTCTCCAAAAAATAGTTCGAAAAAAATCAACCAGGGATAAAATTCCACCCGGTTCAGAGAGTAATCCAATCAAAGGACAAAAAACTGCTCTTCTGAAATAAATCTTAAATATCCATTTAATTTTATATCTTAAAGGCCTGATTATAAACAACTCCTGATTATAAATAAGCATGGAAGCTAAAAACTCCGTCGAGGGGCTAAAACAGGTTATAGGTGTACGGGGCCTGGCAACTACGATCATTAACGGCACAATAGGCGCCGGCATTTATGTTCTTCCTGCTATTGTGAGCATTCAAATGGGCGCTGCCGGGATATTGAGTTACCTGTTTTGCGGTGCAATGCTGGTTGCAATTATGCTTTGCTATGCAGAAATAGGAAGCAGGGTGAGCACCAGCGGCGGATCATATGTTTATGTAGAAACAGCTTTCGGGCCGTTTGCCGGGTTTATTATTAATTGGTTGTACTTTTTTGGCTGGGGGATCCTGGGCAGCGCGGCGCTGATGAATATTGTCGCCGATTCGCTTTCAGTATTAATTCCTGCTTTTTCAGATCCGCTAATGCGTGCATTGCTTTATCTTATTTTGCTTGGCACAATGGCGTGGGTAAATGTGCGCGGCGCAAAACAGAGCGTCAGGTTTTTGGGATTCATCACTGTTATAAAGGTCATCCCGCTTCTTGGGATCATCATCTTCGGTTTTAGTTATGTTAAAATCAATAATTTGCATTGGCAACATTTGCCGCCCGTAAGTACACTTGGCGAAACTGTGCTTGTTTTATTTTTCGCATTTGCCGGATTTGAAACATCGCTTGGGGCAAGTGGGGAGATAAAGAACCCTAAACGCACCATTGTCCGCGGAATTTTGCTGGGAGGAGTAATTGTATTCTTGTTTTATATTTTGCTACAAACCATAAGTCAGGGTGTATTGGGGACACAGATAAGCCAATTTAAAGACGCGCCGCTGGCAGCAGTTGCTGAAAATATTGTTGGCCCTGTGGGGGCGACTGTTGTGTTGATGGCGGCAATGGTTTCGTGCCTGGGCAATGTCAGCGGCGATGTACTTGCTACCCCGAGGTTATTATTTGCCGGTGCAAAAGACGGATTGTTTCCCAAATTTCTTTCCAAAGTGCATGTCCGTTTTGCCACGCCGTACCTGGCGGTTATCACCTACGCGGCTTTGATATTTCTATTTTCTGTTTCAGGAGGGTTCAAAACTTTAGCCATTTTGGCTAGCGGCGCATTGCTGCTGGTTTACATGGCTGTTATTTTAGCGATGATCAAATTAAGGACAAAAAAAGAAACGGCTATTGAAAAAACGTTTAGAGTGCCAGGTGGATTGTTAATTCCTTTTATTGCCATCGCCGCAATTACCTGGTTGCTGGGCCATCTGAGCAAAAAAGAAATTCTATCAACTGTTATTTTTACTGCGATAATATGCGTGATCTATTTTTTTATGAAGATGTTCAAAAAGAAAAAATTAATGCCAGAGGTGGCAGATACAATTTTGTCTGTGGAAGAATAGAACCATAGGTATCACTCATTTCATGTAAAATAGCTGTAAACCTTTTAAGTCGTCCGTAGATTACTTAGAATATTTCTTAAAATTATTTAACAAATCGGTCCGAAATCTGCAGCTTGGACGCGGCGGAAATTTATTTATTAGCAAAACATATTTGCTTTCCTGCATGGATTCGAACCACGACCTTCAGAGCCAGAATCTGACATGCTACCGTTGCACTACAGGAAAAAATAATAACTAAAAATATATTAAAAATTAACCTTAGTTTAATAATAATTAACCTACCTTTAAAATAAAAATTCGACGATGACTTTTTGCGAGGGTTCCATATATTTTATTCTCTCTACAGGGCCATCCTCACTTACTCTGCTAAAACCAGCGTTGCATGAAGATTGTTTTCATACAACAATGCTTTAAAAAACGCGTTAAATTTTAGTAGTAACACCAAAAACTATAATTTACTGCATCTGCATAAAAATAAAAAATAATAGTGATTAACATCATTATTATACTTAAAGTTTTTCGTTAAATTTATAAGCGTACACTTACAGGCATTTTTTTCTTACACTTTTTTAATTGAAGCGGTTATGAAGAACATTCTGATATTCAACGATTTCTCTCCCGAAGCTGAGCATGCCACAGAGCTTGCTTTACTATTAGCCGGAAAGACAAACACTAACCTGTATGTGTGGAACACATTTGACAAAGCGGAAGAAACAGTCGCCAAAGAGTTGGCTGCTGTAAGCGCTAATAAGTCCACGCCGGAACTAAGTGAGGATAGTACCGGTTGGATCGAAAAATTAGAATCGAAACTAAACTGGAAAAGCGGGTTATCACCAGTGGTACAGTTTATTGAAGGGGTAGATTATGCTCCGGATCATGTATTGCAGGTTGTAAAGAAATATGATATCGGCGTAATTGTTAAAGGTATAGCTGGTACGGAAGATGATCTGCTGCACATTGAATCTGAAGCGCTCAGATGTTCTACTAAGTCGGGCTGCCCCATATTGTTTATCCCGGAAAAAGTTGAATACAAGGCCTTTGAAAAAATGGTATATGCTACCGACCTGCGGTTTTGCCGCCACGAGATTGTATCGTTTTTAACCCAGTTGGCCAAACCATTGAATGCCAGTGTGCTGATCGCCAATATTTCGGCACAAGGCCTGCCTTATATGGAAGATAATTACGCCCAGAGTGTTTTCGAAGAAGAGATATTAACCCCGATTAAATACGAGAATATTTATTTCAGCAATATAAGAGAAAGGGATATACCCAAGGCGCTTGATGTACTGGTTAACGGAATGAATAACGACCTGCTGGTACTGGTGAACAATAAGTATCATTTTAAAGAACTGCTTGGCCAGGAAATGCCTTATTACATACCAGAAAATATACATATCCCCTTACTGATTTTCCCTTCGTAATTGCAAAATATAGGCTGACGAATTTACTTTGTTTTCTTCCTTGCCAATGCAATATCCTCATTCTCCCGCTTGCGGGCATGCACAATTTTGGCAATAAGTTCAACAGGCAATGATTCGCCTGGTTTAAAATGCAGCGTTGCGCCGGAAACTTTGCACTCTCCGAGTTCGGGTTTCATTTGTTTGATCAATGGCGGGCTCATGGTGTACAGGCTAACGTATTTCTCATTGGCGCCAATACCCACCAGCATATAATTGGTTTTAAAACAATGCACCTGGTAACTAAGCGATTCCTCCGCCTCAGGCACTATTGATCTGATCAGTGAGCGAAGCTCCGTTAATGTGGGCCTAAATCGCTCGTCCTGCCGCGCAAGGTAATTATTGAATATATCCAACTGGTCGTGTTTTGCAGGCATGCCCATTGTCCTGATTTATTGGTTGAACTAAGATAGGAAGATTTAGGATTTGTTAACTGTGGACAATTACAATTTAGCCGCCCTTTTTTCCTGTTAAACTTTTCTGGTCCGTATCAACAAAAACAAATAATTATTGTTATATATGATGAAATGCTGTTGTGGCAAAATAATAAGCTGCCATATGCAGCGTTTCCTTTATTTATTAACTAACATCTTTTATTATGAAATTCTTAAGATCCAACATCTTTCCTATCCTTATTCTAATTGCTTTGATTTCATTACAAGCCTGTAAAGCAAAAAAGGCTGTTCAGAAAACGGCTCCCGCACCTGATACTACAAAACAAGCGCCTCCGCAGGCAGCAACACCACCACCGCCGCCACCAGCTCCTGCGCCAGCACCCGCCCCGCCACCGGCACCTAACTATAATTTCAGTAATATCCAGTTTGAGTTTGATTCGAGCGTATTGAGAACAGATTCGTTCCCCACCCTGGATCAAGCTGCTGCAGAAATGAAAAAAGACCCTTCGGTTAAATTCAATTTAAATGGATATGCCTCTATAGAAGGAACTCCGGCGCATAATATGGTATTATCACAAGACAGGGCAAACTCTGTTAAAGTATACCTGGTTAATACAGGGGTTAGCGGTACTCAATTAATTTCTACAGGTTATGGCACAACTAATCCAATAGCTGATAACAATACCGAACAGGGCAAAGTATTGAACCGTCGGGTTGAGCTTAAGGTACAGCATTAAATTTCATCCTAAAATAAAATTCTCTCAGCCCTCTCATTTGGAGAGGGCTTTTTTTTGTATTAGCTACCTGGAGTTAACCAGAATAATTTTGGCACTCTGTGAACTTCGTGTCTTTCTTTGTGTTCTTCGTGGTAAAAATAACCTGACTATTATACATCGACCTCTAAAAACAAAGCCGGATACATTGCCATGCACCCGGCCAAACTAACCACAAACCAAACCAAATATCAGGCGGTAACAGTTAAGATATTGCTATCAATTATTACCGTATATGCGTTTAAGGGCATTGTAGCAGGACCCATTAAAACCTGGCCGGTTTTATTAAATTCACTGCCATGTGCAGGGCAAATAAATATACCCTGGCCCGTGTTATAATTAATTGTATTGCCCTGGTGCGTGCAGGCCACCTGCACGGCAGCAAACGACCCTGGTACATTGCCTGATGCTACCCTGACGATTATAACCCCCTGCTGAATTATTGAGTTGCCAATACTCATCAGCTCGTTGTTTAAGTCAGCAGTAAATAAAACACCACTTCCCATCGGTGGTGGACTCCCTTGCGAAGGCATGGGGTTGTCGCTTTTAGAACCGCATGCTACCAGGCTGCAACCTGCACATGCAGCTGCCAGGCCAATGCCTAATTTCGATAAAAATTGCGCCCTTTCCATTTTCTGCACTGATTAATTGAAACACGAGTTACCATTTTTTGTTGCTCTTATGATTAAAGTCGAACATACGGGAAATAGTAAAGCCTAAGCGATATTGTCCGCCTCCATAACTTTGCCGTGCCCCATTTAAATAATTGATTTCGGAAATAGCACTGGCGTTGGTTATGTTAAGTGTAAACACATGACCACCTGTTTGAGCCTCGATACCAAAACCCAATGGATCATGAAACCCGTTGGCACTGTTTTGCCGGAATGTTGAGAACGGGTGTTCATAATCAACTACAAGGCTCATAGCTTTGCTTACTCTTAACCGCCCTGCAGCCGACACTGCGAAAAACTGCTGTTCGTTACCCGGCAAATCGGGAATGGCGGTATCATTGCCTATGAAAATAGGCGACACCTGTAGTGAGAGTGCCGACGTAAATTTGCGTGAAAAGATGGCCTGGGCAATATAAGAGAAACTATTATTGGTTGTGCTAAAAGCATTGTGCGGCATTATACCAGCATCGCCCAGCACGGTTATTGCGATCGGTGAACTATTGTCACTTGTTTGATGCAATATGGCATATTTTAGACCCAGTTCGATTAATTGATTGATCGTATTTCGGCCCAAACCAATATTCAGGTTATCAGTGAGCCCGTACTCAAAGCCAATATAAACATCCTGAACCCTATCAAGGCCGTAAAAGG
>JANYAB010000335.1 GCA_025355225.1 Bacteroidota bacterium | reverse complement strand
TGTAGTATGGGCAATCCCATGCTTTTTGCCCAAGGTACGATAACTCGTTCCATTTACTTCCCAGTCATACCTGATCTGGATTTCCTTCTTTTTGTCCATTTTGTTTACTTTAATGTGTAAACCTATTTCAGGACAAGACAGTCAGTAGGAAGAGATTTATTTTAAGACGGTTTTTTGCTGACTTTTTGAAGAACCCTTTATCTTACCCCAATGGTTAGAAAATCGTAGTGATTAAAGTTCCAGCGACGTTTCTTCTTCATAAAAGTCGGCGGTCACATTTGTTATTTTGTCATTACTGATGGTGAAATAACAGATGGTACAAAAAGGTATCCATTTATAAAAGAAGCGCCTGAGGGCTGTATAAAAACGAACACGTACCTTTCCGGTGAGCCATGACTCCACATTGAATTGGTCAGGCTGGTCCGATTCGCAAACAGTGAAATCATGCATAGCTTTGTCAAAGTGCGCTTTTACAACATCATAATTATGTATTGTTTGTTCAGGGTAATGCCTGCTAAAGTGCTCATAAAAAAATGCACAGTTGATCCCTTCGGCGCATTCGAGCGCTCGTTTGTTTAGTGGTTCCCAGTCAAAATGTTCCACCAGCCAATCTTCGGTGATGAATTCAATCTTGACAGCGTAGTTTTGCACAAAGTCTTTAAGCGAACGACAGTATTTTAGACGTAATTTCCTACTGGTCAGTTCATTCCTGAGCTGCTCATGAAGATTGTGGCCGTTTCGATCTCCGAAATCCCGTATATTATCGGATACGAAAATTTTATCGCAAATATCATGGTCATTTTTTAGGTAATCCAGTATATTGACCCACAGTAGCGCGTCACGGAATTCTTCCCCTTTTTCCGAGAATGGTTTGGTTCGGCAAAGTGCGCGGTTTACCAGTTCGGGTAAATATTCGCCTCGATATTCCAGCTCGATAAGGTAAAAAAAGTCCAATCTTTTTCTAATGTAACTAATATAGGTTTCGGCCAGTGCCTCAATTAGCAACTGGTCGGGTAAAAGGAAAGGGGCGAAGAGCAGACGGTTAAGTTCTTGAACTGCTTTATCGGCTGCTTCTAATTTTTTGGTGAGTTCTCGTTTGTATACTGCGCCCAGTTCCTCGCGGACAATCTGCGGAAGAATTATAGCTGATTTTGTTTTGATAACATAGGTTTTCAGTCGCTCAAAATAAGCGGAACTAAGTAGCGGGTCGCTCCATAGGGTGTTGGTGTCGAGTATAATGTCCATAATCTTGCTGTTGTTTAGCAGCAACGAAAAATGCGCCGTTAGAGTTTGTACCAATAATTATTTTCGTCGCAGGGTCTGCCAGAGACGACCCTGTGCACGATGTTATTTGATAAAGAAATATAACTTTCACCTCATGGCTGTATTCCCTCCCAAAATTATTTTCAAAAAAATTTGCATAAGTAAATGCTTACATATAAATTTGTAAGCAAATACTTACATATTATATGTCGATACAAAGCAGACGAGATGTTTTCCAGGCAATAGCCGACCCAACGCGACGAGAGATCATTAACCTGGTAGCGTTCAATTCTCTCAACTTAAATTCTATTGCCGAAAATTTTGACGTTAGCCGGTCGGCTATTTCGCAGCATATCAAGATACTGACGGAATGCGGCCTCATCAGCATAAAAAAGCAGGGTAGGGAAAGGTATTGCGAAGTGAAACTACAGCAGCTGAACGAGGTGTCGGACTGGATAGAAAAATACAGGAAGCTTTGGGACGGAAGGTTTGATGCGCTTGATAATTTACTGGATCGACTAAAAGAAAAAGATAAAAAAGCATAAATATCGCCCGAACATTAAGCGGAAAATAAACTTGTTATATATAAACCAAAATAAACTGTTATGCAAAAGATCACCCCGTTTTTATGGTTCAATGGCAACATGGAAGAAGCCATGGATCTTTATACCTCCATTTTTAAAAATGCAAAGGTTTTGAACGCACATCGCTTACCTGGTGCGACGCCCGGAGCGAAAGGAAAGATGCTGACTGCTACCTTTCAAATTGAAGGGCAGGAATTTATGGCGTTAGATGGCGGCCCAATGTATACTTTTTCGCCGGCCGTATCATTTTTTGTTAACTGTAAAACACAGGAAGAGGTCGATTTTCTGTGGGAGAAGCTCACTGCGGATGGTGGCGAGTCAAGCCGATGCGGCTGGCTGAAGGATAAATTCGGCGTGTCGTGGCAAATTATCCCTGAAGCTTTAGGCAGACTAATGGGCGACCCCGATCCGCAAAAATCACAAAGGGTTATGCAGGCTATGATGCAAATGGCTAAAATAGATATTGCAGGTTTGCAGAGTGCTTATGATGGAGAATGAAACCTGTTGGGTGTGTCTTACTGCACCTGCCTGCGACTGACTGCCAATAACACTTTATGTAACATTTGGATTTTCAAATATTTATTAGAATAAATTGTAATATGAGTAAAAAAAGAGCGCGGGCTGACAGAAAAGCGGGCCTGGGAGTCTGGCCTGCGGGGAGAAGCTTTTTTCTCTCTTGACGTTTTGGTTACTTTTGGGTCAAGCCAAAAGTAACTAAGCCCCTGCGGCTATGAGCAGACTAACGTACAAAATGCACTGACACTGGATTATTACAAAGGCTAAATTGGTTAGCTGAACGAACGGTTTGTGCTTTGAAAATTGGCGAAGTGATTTATGAAAGCCAGTGGATGTTCTTTCTTTTTTGCCGAAAAAAAGAAAGAACCAAAGAAAAACCTCTCGGCTGCATCTGATTCTGTGAAAGTTAGTGGTTTGGCTTTGCCTGTGCTATCTGAACCAGCCAATGCCGAATTTTTAGGTGAACGAAGGGTTCGTCAAACTCAGAATTCACTCGGAAGAACAGTTGGAATGGCACTATAGACATTCTGTTCTGTCATTTTTATAAACAAATAATAAACACACAATCAAAAATAAAAACAACTATGGCAACAAAGAATTAAACAAAAATCTCTGCGGAACCAGGTAAGCAGGAGATTTTCATCACGAGGGAATTTGAAGCGCCCCGCGATCTTGTTTTTAAAGCATTTACTGATCCGGAGCTGATTGTACAATGGCTTAGCCCATGCGACCTAACCATAAGGCTTGAGAAATTTGAACCCTGGAACGGTGGCTCGTACCGGTATATTCATACGGACGCAGCCGGCAACGAGTTTGGGTTTCACGGGGTTGTTCATGATGTTACAGCGCCTGAAAGGATCATCCAGACTTTTGAGTTTGAAGGCCTTCCCGAAACAGGGCACACAGTGCTCGAAACATCAAAATTCGAGAGCCTGCCGGGTAACCGTACAAGGTTAATGATCCAGTCGGTATTCCAATCGGTTGCCGACCGCGACGGTATGGTGCAGGCTGGTATGGAAAGAGGCGTTAGCGATGCACACAACCTGCTGGATGAAGTTTTAGCAAAAGAACTGGTGCATTGAAGAATGCCTCCGTGAATCTCTGTGCCCTTTCTCCATGCTCTTCGTGGTAAAAGATTATTAACCACAGGACGTGAAGAAAGGCACAAAGAAGCACAGAGTAGTATATCGGGATAGCCTCCAGTCGGTTTCCGCAGGATTTTTCAAAGATCCTGCGGAAATTGGGAAAGATTCTTTTTAAACGTTGGCATGGCGTGTTCAGAAGTTTTATCTTAGGGGAATTTTAATGAACTATAAGCGGACACAAAAGCTACCTGTCTATGTTTATCAATTAAATCCTTAAACCGAAAAATATGCCAAATTCATTCCCGTCTACCCCTCTTTTCCATTATGCTTCATTAGCTGAATTTACTGCAATAGTAGAAAACAAATCCTTACGACTATTTCCTATCGATCCAAAAGAATTGAATGCTGTGCTGGACCTCATAAAACAAGTTATAACAAACCAATATCCCGGAATCCCTGCCGATCTTTTTAATATAGATGCCGCAAGCCAGTCCCCGGTATATTCTTTTGCGCTTAGCAGTCAAAAAGATATGGACAGTGAATGGAGCAAATATTGCCCGGACGGAGGCTATTCCATTGCTATCTGTACGGAGCAATTGAATGCTGTGATCGACACTTATAATTTGAATTTCGCCGCGTGTCTTTATGGTGACGATGAAAAAAAGAACTTTATAATAACCAACATTATTGGACCCTATCTCGACGACTATACTGCTGGTATGGAACAAACAGACCCAATGTTTGTAAAGAGGATTAAAGAGATAAAGCGGAACATTCTGAATTATGCAGCTTTCCTGAAAGCTGGGTCATTTGTAGCGGAACAGGAATGGAGAATTACCTCCTTCTACACCTGGGAGGCTATATTAGCGGGACCGACAGATACAGCGCCGGATCCGCTTTCGCTTGATACAAAATCAATGCAAATAGATAATGCAACCGTTCAATATTTAGAAGCCCCGCTTGTGAGTGGAGCAGCTGATAAAGTTTGTATTAACGAAGTGGTGATTGGACCAAACCCGGATATGGCGGGTGCGAAGTCTGCCTGTCAGGCTTTAGTTGGTCAAAGTCAGGATGGTGGGGCGAATATCGTTATAAGTGAGTCGGTTATACCCTACAAACCATAACTTTGATCCAATAGTCCTAAAAATAGTTAAGTGAAAAAGGGCGATATTAAACTTTTGGCTTACGCTTAAGACTGTCGACTTAACAATAACAGGCATCTTCTATTTTGCTATTAGAATACCATTTCTAAATTGGGTAAAATAATCCCTGAATTGATGATTTTAATCTACTCTTAATAAATACTTATCTCAGGTTAATAAAATAACTATCCTTGCGCATACAAATTTTCCTTTTTTGATAAAATATTATATTGATCTCGAATCAGGTGTTTTTTAATAAAATGATACAATAGCTTAATTAACCCAGAATCGAATTACCCGATAAACTTACAAGCCATTGGCCCTTATCTTTTAGTCATTTGCACGGAATGGCGGTGCTTTTTAACAATTTTATAGAGGCCAAATTAAAATAAGTTTGGCCTGTTAACCTATTTTAGGTTTTTTGCGTAAAAATTAAATCATGCTCAATTTGTATTAAGCAGCAATATAATTTAAGTGAAATATAGTTGATAAGTAGGAAAACTATCTATTTTACCCTATATTAGTATGGAAAGAAAATGCTCTTATTGCAATTTATTTGACAAGATGCCACCTTTTTTTAATATTATTACGTTTGAATATCCCGGAAAGGGTACGAGGATGAAAGAACAATTAATTGCCGATACACTTAACCTTATTAATGATAGATATCAACAAGTGAGAGCCTTATAGACAAAGAGCAATAGCTGTTTACAGGCACAGTTTAGTGAGATATGTGGCTCACTTATTGATATTATAACTATCAGGAAGCCAATTATAAGCAGTTTAACATTTATTTAATTCAGGGATAACAAGACAGTATTTATCTTCACCGCCAAAAAGTGCTCTTCAATTCTAAATTTTGCGTTTAGAATTGAGTTAGGGGCACGGGCGGCATGCTTTGAGGGATTTTGACGCATGGAGATTTATTGGATTTTTAGAACCTATACTTTGAACCGATTTTAATTTAACGAATGCATTTGTATGGGGATTATTTCCCCTTGAACGTACTATTAACGATAATTATGGGTACCGAAGAATTGAGATATTTTATTGTAGCAAATGAACCGGTCTGCTTGTGGATTTTATAAATGACAAGGAGACGCTTTGACGAAATACTGGAAACCATTAAAAAACAATGAATTAATTAATCTCAGAAATGGATCAATTTCATCTAATCATGAATAACAAACAGCTATATCTTAAGCCCAACGTGGTTTTAGA
>JANYAB010000292.1 GCA_025355225.1 Bacteroidota bacterium | reverse complement strand
AATAAAGTTCCGTAAATCTGAAATGATTTTTAAGTTTGCTGACATACCACAGTTTTTTGATTCGTAACCATAAAGAACTGGAATAAACCCCGGTTCTAACTGTGGTGTTCTTTCAACATTTCCTTAACTTAACGACATTGGCCGGTATCCCCGCCACCCTTATAATTCAACAGGCCCTGGTAGTTATTTGCCCACTCCGGTCGTAACCAACGGGTAAAGGGACTGCCGTCCGTATCTTGTATGTGCTCTTCGCCCAAAATGGAGATTATTGACAAAGTGTCGGGTAGAAGAAGCTTATTTTGGTCAATAAGGCCGGGATTCGAAAATTGAGCCAGCAAAGCCCCAATGATAAACATCCGCCCGGTGATAACGAGGGACGGTTCCGTAACCTCATACACTTCATCAACCACCTTAGCCCATTCAGCGCTGCGTAAGGTCGCTGAGGGGAAACTATCACGTAATTTATAAATGAAAGTGTTTAAAGGTGCGGCATCAACCGAACTGTCAGATGGACTTGGCGTTAATGAGCTTCCGTATCTAGGGTGGACATTTCTGAACTCCTGCAAAACATCCGCAAGCGATGCCCCGTTTAGTAAAGTATCTGTATTTAAAACTCTGTTTACGCTGGTAGAGAATTTCTTTTCGTCCCAGGTGGTGGGCGAATTATTTGCATCGCTTTGTGTCGGCTGGTTCGCGCTATTAATAGACTGGATTTGGCTTAAAGCGCTTTGGGCCATTGTTCGTATCGCATCGTTGTTTTCCCATGGAGTATCCAACTTCTGGACGCCTCTATAGGCAGACTGTGCATTATTTGTAACGTCGACCACGCTTGATACCGCGTTTTTAAAATCTGTTACAAGGTCTTCGGTGCTTATACTGCCTTGAGACGAAAAATTTCCGGCTGCATTTTTCGCTTTGGTTATTGAATCCTCAATGATATATCCGTAGCTGGCGTTTAACCATTGCTTTGATACCTCCCACCAGGTAATATTTTGTTTTATAAAATCCTCGACGGCCGTATAATATTGTTCCGCAATCTGGGAAATATCTGAAGGGGCATTTGTCATTGTTCCGGGTTTAGTGTTCGGTAACTATTTATTTTTTGCTATAACTAAGCTATAGCCATGCCTGAAATTCAAGGGATCAGTAATCCTCTGATGTGATAAAAACAATTATAAATATAGCTATTGTATTGTTTATCGCGGATATGAAAATATTGGTATTTGCCTGCGGACTTGCAGTGTGTGTAGTCGTAGCCTACAGGCATACACTATCCGATGTTTTTAAACTTCGGACAACAGGGTGTCTTAAAATTATCCAAATATCAGGATGAAAGTATTCAAACTCTAATCGCTAAACACGTTTTTTATAATAGTTTTGTTGTTAATTCGTTGCAGATCAACATATCAATGATCAAACTATCATCTTTCTTATTTGCTGCCGGCTGCATTTTCATTTTCGCAGCTTTTAGTAATATTCAAAAGGCAACCGGCACCATCATTCTGCATGATGAAAAGTTCGGCTTCGCCCCACATGAATTTTACGTTGCCGATGTGATCGATGACCGTACTGACCGTACTGCAGTAGCCGCGTTAATTGTGAGGAATGCAGCAAACTTATCTGCAATTCAGTCTGCTGACCTCAGTGGTGGCGCTGCTGCTTCCATCAAACACTTCCTTGACCATAACCTGGCAACTAACACTACATCGCGACCGATAATAATTACGATAAAGAAATTTAAGCTGACGGAGTCAAGATCGACAGAAAGGCAGGTGACCGGGCAGTTTACAATAACTTTTTCGTTTGAACTGCAGCTTAAGTATAGAACAGTTCACCTGACTGATTACAGCAGCGGTATCCGCTACACAAAGCCCGACAATCAACCCGATGTTGCTGAGTCTACGTTAAAGCAGGGGATTAAAGGTGCATTATCCTGGTTTAATAGTTGGATGGATCAACAGGCCGGCAGTAATGTCCTGCTGGCAAAGGGAGTAAAAGTTAAGTTTACAGATTTTACAGAAAAGCCGGAGGGCGATACGATCTACTATGCGGCTAACCGGCCTTTAACCTGGGATGATTTTAAAGAAAAACCAAGAGAAAGCAGGTTTGAGGCCGAGATATTTACCAGCATAGGCTATACCGAGCAAACAGAGGTAGCTAATAGCATTATAAATATAACTATAGCCCTTAAGGTAGAAGTACCTAAAAGTGATTGCTGGGTAAAAGACAAAAACCTTGATGCGTATACTTTAAACCACGAGCAGCGGCATTTTGATATAGAAAAATTGGTCAGCGAGCATTTCAAACAAAAGATACTGGCTATGGACCTCCCCGTTGATAATTTTGACGGCCCGATAAACGTAGAATACCTTGAAACATTACGGGAAGCAAACCGGCTGCAAAAACAATATGATACCGAAACAAGACATGGTACGGACCGGCAAGCCCAGGAGCAGTGGAATGAGAAGATAGACAGGGAATTGAAGACGTATGGCGTGAAAAAGTAAATGAATACTGGTGTCAAGTCAATAGTCTTAAGTCGAATTTAATATATAAAGTTAGGGCGGAACAACCAAAATAGAACCGCCATTTTACCGGGCTACTTTTTTACGGCGGCAAAAACAGCATTCGGCAGGGCATTCCAATATTTCGCCAGGATATCGTTCCGGTCATAATTTCCAGCGGTCATCACGGTCATTATATTTCCTTTCGATTTTGCCATGAGTATCCTTTGCCCGCCGTTTCCAATTGCCTCTACTGCAACAGGATTGAATTCTTTAGTTAATTCGGTGGTCCATAACAGGAAACTATAGCCCTCGGTATGTTTCCCGCCTGGCCTTGGAACCAGCGGGCTATTGGACTGCTGTACCCAATTTTTATCGATGATCTGCTTGCCGTTCCACCGTCCTTCATTCATATAGAGCAGACCGAATTTGGCCATATCGCGGGGTCTCAAACGCAGGCCCCAGGCCCCGGCGGTCATCCCGGGTTTTATATCGAACCATTCGTATTTGTTGATGCCGAGCGGCGCAAAAAGGTATTGGGCAGCAAATTTACCCAGCCTTTGCCCTGTTGCCTTATAAAGGATCTCCTCCAACAGTTGCGGGCCGCCACCGTTGTAATTCCAGGTAGTCCCCGGCTCAGCTGCCATTGGGCGGCTTAAGATGAAGCCGATAGGGTCTTTGCTTCCATCCATCTGTACCTCGCTGTTTTTGGGATCGACGTAGGTGGTCTTTTCATCCCACTCCAGGCCGCTGGTCATGGTGAGCAAATGGCGGATGGTGATCTTTCTTTTCACCGAATCAAAATATTTCGCGTAGGTCGGGAAATAAGGGTAGATCGGCTCATCTATGCTTTTGATCCGGCCCTGCTGTACGGCGATGCCTATGCAGGCCCCGTTGAAGCTTTTGGTAACGCTCCGGACATCATGAAGATCTTCGCGCGTATGATCGACATAGCCTACCTCTCCTTTCCCTGTCACATAATCTTCTCCCGCAAAATAATTCTCATAAACGAGTTTATTATCCTTGAAGATGAGCAGGCTATGGATATTTGGAAAGGTATCGGCCAGGATGAGTTTGGTCATCGCAACGATCTTTGCCGTATCCATCCCCACAGCACCCAGCGACGCTGTTTGCAGACCATCACCAAGTTGTGTTGGCGCCGAGTAAGTATAATCTGTTGAACGCGAGTGGTGGCGATGCCGGCAACTGCATAAAATGATAAGCAACCCTACCAGCAAAAAATAATTGATCTTTACTTTCATTCTATCATCCGCTATTAAAATAATGCCAGATTAACAAATAGTTGATAATCAATTATTTTCGCTTCGCACCCGGTACATCAACTGTACGTTTCCATTACGCCGGGCGTTCATTTTTATGACAAGGCGGGAAGGGGCTGCGTAGGGTTGGTACCAAGAAATCTTCCCGGACCCGTATCCCAATAAAATTTCAAAGAACATTTCAATTATTTTCCCAAATAATTATATATGATGGAATGCCTATACTTCAGCCTAAAAAATTGAAATTTGAACTGGTGGAGGGCATGAAAGAGTTTAAGAAAAATGCATACGGGGCAATCATTGCTATATGATCAAACCAATCCTGCGAAGCTAAACGAACGGTCTAAACCGGAACGAACTGAACTGCTAAGTTAGCTAAAAATATTAGCATTTACAAGTATTTTTGATAAAAGTTTTTACCCGGGCCCAACACTAATTGATTTGAGATAATGACAAAATATTTTCATCCGGATCCTTAAACCAGGCCACGCTGGTACCATTTGGAGAAATCCAAATACCAAGGTCATTCTGTGGAATGAAATCATACTTTTCGCAAAAAATGCCTTTATCGTTGAGCGAGCGGATGCTTGCCTCAATATCTTTTACGTTCCAGCCTAAAACTGTAAAGGCATGTGGTTTTAATTCGGGCACAACAATTACCCTCAGCAGCGCACCACCAGAGTCAAACTCTAAACCGTAATTGTCTTCGTTTAATAATTTAAGTCCGAGTGTACCCCGGTAAAATATTTTGGCTTCCTGTGGCTTTAAAGTGGGTACAAATGTTTTTAGTGTTTCGTTAGCAAGCATGTCCGTAATTATTAATGTTAGGTTGTTCGATCTGTCCTTTTATATTTTTATTTTTAGTACTCTAATTTGTATAAAAGTATAATAGACAACCCTAAAAAAATTGTACAATATAACTGAATTGAAATTCCGCATATGAAAGCAGCAATAAAACCTTACCGAACAAGCTTTTATATGTGGAACGGGGTATCCGCTATCTTTTTTTCGTCTTGTATCACTAATATCCACAGTCACAACACCATGCAGATCATTGTGGATATACAGGGCGATTTTAAATGCAGGATAAAAAATGAGGAATGGAAAACCTATAAAAACCTTATCATACGCGAAAACATTGTTCATCAGCTGGATACGAATAACAGTGTGCAGTTGCTAATCTATCTTGATGCCGAAACCACAATAGCCAAAGAGATCAAATCAATGTATATGGACAATCTGGATGTATACTCACCGTGTATAGATATTTTTGAAGATATTGATCCGGAGACATTACAGAAAGCAATTCTGAAGCCCGACGCCGATCTGTTGCTGGATGTTATAAACCGGGTGCTCAGGATATTTCGCGGCACAAAAGGGTTATCAAAAGCTGATGAAAGAGTTAATAAAACGAGGAAGTTGATTGCCGAACAGCACCCATGGGATCTTTCAATAAAGAATATGGCAGATGCTGTTTGCTTGTCGGAAAGCCGGCTGCGTGTCCTTTTTAAGGAACAAACGGGTATACCCATTTATCAGTATATTATGTGGAGCAGGATAAGGTTTGCCATTAACCGTATCATGAACGGCAGTGCAGTAAATGAATCAGCGCTGGAGGCGGGATTTGCTGACAGCAGTCATTTTCATAAGATGATAGTAAAAATGTTTGGAATAAGCCCCTCTCAGTTTATAAAAAAAGGTAATCAGAAGTTTAATATAGTCAGCTGTGATAGCTCTCCTTTAAATTTTGAAACCAGTGTTTATAACAAGCAGGGGGATCTGGAAAAAGTTCATCGTTAGCTAAAGAACAATAAAAGCCCACGTATTTTAATTGGAAATTGCATGCCAAACATTTATGAACGAATAATTGCCTTCAATAAAGATAGGCTGCCTGATATGGTGAAGCTTAAATATAAAGGCATGGCCGAAAATATTTATCGTTTTTACCGTGGAACCTGCCATTTATTTTATGAAGATATTTGCAAAGCAACGGCTTTACCCCCGTCACCAACAACATGGATATGCGGCGATCTTCATTTGGAGAACTTTGGAAGCTATAAAGCCGATAACCGCGAGGTTTATTTTGACCTGAACGACTTTGATGAAGCTTTGCTTGCGCCATGTATGTGGGAGGTGGCCAGGATGATAACCAGTATATTTATAGCGTTTGAAAACCTGGAAATTGAGGAAGGAGAGGCCCTAAAAGCGGCCCGGTTGTTTTTAAAGATTTATTCAGCCAAACTGGCTATGGGAAAAGCCATCAGCATTGATCCGAGGACCGCCGGGGGAATAGTTTGTACATTTTTGACTAAGGTTGATAAACGCAAACAAAAAGAACTGCTAAAGAAAAAAACGATATCGAAAAAACATAAGCTTTCACTTTTAATTGACAATGAGAGACTATTTGACTTAGTAAAACCGCTTAAAAATGAGTTGACCGGCCATATTAATGAGTGGATAAAGATCAATATCTCAGGAGATAATAATTTTAAGGTTGTGGATTGTGCTTTCAGGGTTGCAGGTACCGGCAGTGCGGGACTAAAACGTTATTTGTTTTTGCTTAAAAGTGTCAATACGAAAAATAAATATCTATTTCTTGATATGAAACAGGCAAAAACTTCGTCTTTGCAGCCGTATGTACAGATAACGCAACCTCGTTGGGAAACTGAAGCCGACCGTGTGATACAGGTACAGCAGCGAATGCAGGGTATTTCGCCGGCATTGCTTAATACTATTATGTTTAAAGGCGACAGCTTTGTGGTTAAGGAAATGCAGCCTACAGAAGACCGCATCAATTTTGAATTAATTAAAGACCGATACCGCGACATTTACCTGGTAATAGATGATATGGCTTTATTGACGGCCTCATCACAATTACGTAGTTCTGGTCGGCAGGGTTCGGCTATTTCGGATGAGCTAATTGCTTACGGCCAAAACAACCAATGGCAGGAGGAAGTATTAAATTATTCGCTAAAGTATGCCAGGCAAGTGAAAAAGGATTATAAACAATTTACAGTTGCCTATAATGAAAGAAAGTTCGATTAAAAAATGATTTGGGCAAATCTAAATAATTGGAGCAAATCCACACTTTGTCTAAATACAGGACAAAATTCAAACAATTTAAGACACTGCAATTATCAAGCGGCTGATATATGCATTTGAATTTTTCCAATCAATTCGTTAATATTAAATGGCTTAGCTAAAAAATCATCAGGAGCATTGCTTGGTTTAAAGAGGTTTGATAAATTATGACTTGCCGAAATTAATATGATCGGTATATCGTGGGTCTCTTTTTGTGATTTAACATCTTTACACAATTCGCGTCCATCCAGATTTCCAAGCATAATATCAAGCAAAATCAGATCAGGCCGATGCGCCTTTATCTTGTCAAATAAAAAACTTCCGTTATTAAGTGTTTCAACCTCGTATCCAAAATCTTCCAGTATTAACTGCAGAACTTCTAAAATATCTTCGTTATCGTCCACCGCTAAAATCCTTTGCATCACATTTTTTTATATATTTTGATAGTAACTCATTTTGCATAAAACATACACAATTATGATACCAAACTCACCAACGGATAATTTAAAGCTGGCTCTAACGCCAGGATTCGTACCCCGACAGTAGTTTTCTCCCAAAGAAACAAATAGTTGTTATAGTTAATTAACAGTGCAGTAACTTTTTAGGATGGACAATTATGGCAAATGAACATTCGCAGCCGTGATAATTATAAAAATACCCGACCAAGTATCAATGCTGTTTTAAATTACACGCAACGGATAGTTTTTAATACAATGTTTATTATTATTTAGACAATTGTCTCTCGCAATAATCAATGAAGTATTCTTAAAATGACCAAAAGGATAAGTGGGGCAATCCGTAGCTAATGGGATTCAATGAGTTTAATATTAGTCACCTCTTACCGAAATGTAGCGGGCCTTTTTACATTTAGCACAAAAATATTTTTTTAAAGGCATAAAGAATAGAAAGTTTTTCACAAACCAGCTTCTATGCATTCGGTAGTGAAATGGGGCATGGCACTTGTGGCAATAATAAAATATCTCGGATTTAGCTTTTGTAGTCAATTTTAGTTCAAATAGTCTGAGTAATAAAATTGAATTAAGAAAAACTAAATGACTTAAATCATAACTTTTATAAATTATGCTGTATTAGTCATAAAATATTAATCATTAATTAACCCCACACATAATGTTTTCGTTTACATTTATAACAATAGTATCTTTTAACAGGGAGCCAGCTTAATATTCTTTTAAATAAAAATCCACGCTTAACCCGATGTGCGAGTTCAACTTTACATTTGGGGCAGAGCGGCCCCTTCCCAACAATTTTATTTTCGGTATTTTGATTGTCTATTGTACTCTCCATATTCAATACAATTAAGGGGGATATTGTATTTTAATTAGAATTAATTATTTTTTCTCCATTGTAAATTACCCCTTAGCGAAACTCAAAAGGCGCCCCATCAAGTAGCCATTTTATAGTATCATCATAGGTCTTCGACAAAGATATAATATTAAGAAAATTTCAATTGATAACCTGTATTATTAAATTGTTAAACTAATTTCAATGTCAAAATGCGAATTTATTTAATTAACAATTAATAATCAAAATGTTTTTTTTAACAACAAATTAAAATGCGCACGATAATACGCATCCAGATTAATAAAAATTTCTTTTAAGGATAAATACTCAAATAATCAGAAATGATTTTAAAGAATAAAACTTTCTATTCCTTTGTTTTATTCCACAATTACTCTTATTTATGGAGGGCTCCGGCTTTAATAGATAAGGTCATTTACTTTTTCAATGAGTTCCACCAGGTCAAAGGGTTTATTAATAACAGCATCGCAGCCAAAGCCCAGCAGGTCATTATTATTGCTGATATAAGCCGAAAAAATGATTACCGGTATATCATTAAATTCGGGGTGCGACTTTATCTGTCTGCAAATCTCCCCACCGTTCTCTCCTGCAACCCGATAGTCTAATATCACCAGATCGGGGTTAAATTCCTCTATCAATGGCATCACCTTTTTACTTTGTTCGGTACTTCTTACCTCAAACTTTTCGTAGGATAAGGCTTCATGAACAATTTCAAGTATGTCCTGGTTATCGTCCAAAACTAAAATGCGCTTTAACATAGAATAATTTAAAAAATCTAAAAAAAAATGACTGTTTGGATTTTACAAAAGATACTCAATTTATGAGTACAGAGCCTGGGCTAAAAATCCTTGGCGAACAATTCCCTTAACAAATATGTGATATTTTTCGATTCGAAAATAAATAAATTGGCGATTTGTCTGTAACATTTGCTTTACTTGCATTGGCTTGACAATTCCCTGGATTTTTGTCTTGTAAGAGAAAAAGTTAAAGTAAAACATATTAAAACGCTTCTCCCAAGCCAACTCTAACAGAAGAATAGTTTTTACTAAAACCATAGTCAATAGCGATATTGGTCCCTGAACTTTTATTGAATTTTATACGTAAGCCGGTTCCGGCTGCAGGGTGCCAGTAACTGAACTGGTTTGTATTGGGTTGGCTAACTGAATTCATATTTGCGAAGGCAACAAAGCCCAATAAGCCATTAGCGGTAACGTCCCTTCGATATTCCGTCTCAAAATACAGCAGACTTTTGCTCCGGTAACGGTTTTGTTCAATCCCCCGGCCCGAGCGCTGATAGGGGTCCCATCCTATGCTTGGCAAATTGAGATAAGGAATGCCATTACCGAATGCTTTCCAGTAAAATGACCATAAGGCCAGCATATTTTTCTTTTTATCAGGGGTTAATGATATGTATTTGCGCATATCCACATATAATGATTGCCAGTTAGCATTGCTGCCCAGCGCCATAGAATTTACCCTATATACCACATTTGTATAAGATCCGGGCAAAGGGTTAAAATTATTATTACGGGTATCGTAGAGCAAATTTATCGTAGCGCCCGACGACAAAGAGTTTTTGTCGGCTGATGTGCCATACTGGTAGCCGGTAAATTTTTTAAATGCGTTAGGATCACTTGTCTCTATGTCGAGGTAATAATCCAAATCATAGCCAATACCTGCAAAAAAATAGGATGTAATGCGTTTAAGTGCACTTTGATAAAAACGGATATAGTTATAGTTAACAACAAACTTGTTAAATTCCGGCTGTTTACCGCCGAGGCCCCAGGTAGACTGCGGATATACCAGGAAACGTGTATCTCCCTGTATGACCCAGCTGTTATCTTTCGTCCATATGCTTGAACGAAAAGGTAAGCCGTACCGCCCATGAAAATTAAAATAAGGCGTGAAGCTAACAGTAGAGAGATAAGTTGTGCTGTGGTCGCCCGTGTAAAAGCCGGCTGTAGTTGAGGTAAATAATACCTGGCCACCACCCGGGGCTGAATAGGGAAGCGGCAGGATAGAAAAGTAAACAAACTTATTTTTTTGGGCCTGTAAAGGTTTATGGCCGAAGTGAAATAAATACCGCCCAATATCAATTATGTCTTTTTTGCCCGAGGTATCTATCCGTCTATCCGGATCAATTGCTTTTTGAGCGAGCAGGAGACCCGGTATAAAGCAAAAAAATATCAGTGATAAAGTTTTATACATCAGTCTCTTAATACAAAATAAGCCGGCCATGTTTATTTATAGCCTGCAAGAATTATAAACGTAAAAAATCAGATTATACGATTAAATTATTTAAAGAAACTTAATGCCGCTTCTGAAAACTGCTCGTTTTTTGATGCTGCATTATGGTCACCCGGAACATACGTTAGTTTGGAGTTGTGTATAAGCAACATCAAGCCGGTTTCTGATCCGTCCCCTTTATCTTCCTTACCCCGTATGATCAATACCGGTTTTCTAACGCGGCCCAGTTCGGCCTTACTGGTTGATGGCTGGTACTTTTGTTGCAGTGCAAGTGCCAGTTCGTCAAAATGCTGACTATGAATGTATTTTATCATATCATCCACATCATGCAGGGAAGTATCGCCCATCAGGGCGCGGTAGGCGTGCACCCTTCGCGGCCAGTCGGGGTTAGTGTAGGCATCGCCCATCCCTCCTATTACAGTTTTGTCGATCCTATTATCCAACACCAACAGCCTTGAAGCAATGATCGATCCCCGTGAATACCCCACTACATCGTACCTGTTAATATGTAAGTAACTGATCAATCCCATGATATCCTTTGCTTCCGCATCATTGGCATAGGCAGCATCGGTGTGCGGCTTATCCGACAGTCCGTTGCCCCTTAGATCAGGGATGATCACTTTATAACCGGCCTTAAGCAAGTCGCCATAAAGCCTGCCGTTTTTCCAGCCTTGACTAGTGCCAGAAAATCCATGAATGAGCAATACCGGGTAGCCATCGCCCATTACCTCGTAATAGATCCTGGTGCTATCGAATGAGGTATAATACTGCCCCTTGTTTTTCTCCTGTGCTGATGTGCTATGGCTTATGAAAATTAAAAAAATGATAAGGCAGATAAACAGTTTCTTCATGCTTCAGGTAATTACATAACAGGTTGTGACCATTAAAATTAATCATTACATTTTGAATTAATCCTGAATTTATAATTCCCTTTTTAATAATTCTATTTTGTATATTTGATTATAGGCCTTTTGCAAATAATAATCTTAATGTTATGAAAAAAGTTTCGGATATTCTTGCCCGCAAGGGGAGTAACGTTGCCGCTATTGATGGCAAAACCACTGTTTTAGACGCATTGAAACTAATGTCTGATAAAAATATTGGCTCGGTAGTGATCACTGAAGATGGAGAATTTGCCGGACTCCTGACAGAACGGGATTATGCACGTAAAGTTATATTACACGGAAAATCATCCTTAGAAACCCAGGTAAGAGAAATTATGACCACCGGTTTGCCACATATCATACCGGGAAATACTGTAGAAACCTGCATGCACATTATGAGCGAGAACAATATCCGCTACTTACCCGTTTTTCGTGATGGTAAGCTGTGCGGCATTATCTCCATTAGCGATGTAGTTACAGAAACAATCCTATCACACGAGGAGACCATTGAACAACTGAAAAGCTACATACAATCTTAGTGTCAAGTCAAGAGTCTTTAGTCGGAAGTCTTAAGTTGAATTTTGCACTATTCAAATCATACTGTTTCGTTTAATAAGATAAGCTTTTAACAGGCTATTGTAACCATCATGTATATTGGCATCAACCAGGTCGATATGATATTGGGCACATTTTAACTCCAATTGATGGCGGTAATATTCAAGGTTTGAACGATAAGATTTTCGTATTTTATTGGGGTGCACCTTAATTTCCTGTCCGCTCTCCATATCAATAAAATGATGCGGGCGGTTGTCATAATTAAAATCAAGTTCTTTCTCGCGGTCATTTACATTAAAAACAATCACTTCGTGCTTATTGTATTTCAAATGCTGGATAGCAGCGAACAGCGCTTTTAGTTTCTCTTCGTTGTAACCACTCTCCAGCATATCGCTAAAAATAATGATCATCGATCGCTGGTGTACTTCTTCGGCAACATGGTGCAATACCTGGGTAATATCAGTTGTGGCATTTATTTTGGGCTGATTATATGCTTTTTCAAGTTCGGCATATAAATGAAAAAGATGCTTGGATGTTGAACGCGCCGGGCTTATCCAGTCAATCTTATCCGAAAACAGGCACAATCCGAATGCATCGCGCTGCCTTTTAAAAAGGTACATTAATGATGCCACCGCATAAACAGAAAACTGCAGTTTATTTAACCCTTTATCCGGAAAGTTCATGGACGAAGAAGTATCCAAAAGCAGGTAACAACGCAAATTTGTCTCCTCCTCAAACTGCTTTACAAACAGTTTGTCAGTACGGGCAAGCAATTTCCAGTCTATGTTTTTTACCGACTCACCGTTGTTATATAATCTGTGTTCGGCAAACTCAACAGAAAAGCCATGAAAGGGGCTTTGGTGCAGCCCGGTTATAAAACCCTCAACCACCTGCCGGGCCAATA
>JANYAB010000237.1 GCA_025355225.1 Bacteroidota bacterium | reverse complement strand
TCATTGATGTATAACGATACCCTGCTGCATAAAAACTTTTTGTTGTTTGTAAACAAAAAATTCCGCAGGTCGGACTCGGTTCATCGTTATCAAAAAATTTATACAAATCAGACGCTTTATATTTCAGTTGTCGTTGATCCCGAATCAAGTAAACAGATGTTCGGCGTGCCAACTGACAGTTGCTGGATGTTCAAAGTGATCGACGGGCCCTTAGCGGTCTATGCCAAACAAACATATTATTTGGCCGCTGTAAACAACCCAATAATAGGCTGGCCTGCATATGACTTTGATCCGTATGAAATTGTTGGCATCCAGTTAAACGACGGGCCTATTGTTAAATATAACATGGAAAACCTTAAACAAATGGTTTTGAATGATCCGGAAGCACTTGCGTATATTGAAAAGAAAAAATATTATAAGGCTGTAAAAGAATATAATAATAGTATGGAAAAGAAAGTTAAAAAATAAGTTCTGGACTCAATAAATTTGGCTAAAGCCCTGATTTTATGTCTTTTATCCGTCGGCTAAAGCCGACGGCAATGAATGTAACATAGCGTTGGTATAAATTCATTGCAGTCCCTTTCAAGGGACGGATAGGTAAGTGAGGGGCTAAGGGCTTTAGCCAAAAGTTGCCGGTTAGCGACAATTTGAATTGCACCCAAATAAGTGTTATTAGGTGGGCTCTACTATTCAATAGCGCCATTTTCATATTATGATTTGCAGAAAAAACATCAGCCTGTCCTAACCGGAATGGATATATTTGGTTATCAATTTTAAACCGGGATCATGAACCGTCTTACCAAACTATCATTACTGATTTTCTTCTTATTTATTTATACCGGTGCTTTTGCCCAAACGGATACGCTTGGATTGTTCAGCAGCCATGCGGATATTGGTAAACCCAAAAACGCCGGATCATCGCGGTATGATAAGGTGACACATACCTATATTATGCGGGGTTCGGGTTATAATATATGGTTCAACAGGGACGAGTTTCAATACCTGTTTAAAAAGATCAAAGGCGATTTTACCGTTACCGCTAACTTTGAATTTGTTGGCGAAAAAGGGAACGGGCACCGCAAAATAGGATGGATGATTCGCCAGTCGACCGATGATAAATCTATCCACGTAAGCGCTGTGGAACACGGCGACGGCCTGACCGTTTTGCAATGGCGCTCGCTAACCGGCGAAAACATGAAAGACCCGGAGGGGGAAATATTTTTCCCCGAAAAATCTTTTGAAGTAGTCCAGTTGCAAAGAATCGGTAAAAAGATAATCATGCGGGTAGGGCATGTGGGCGAATCACTCAAAACAGTCGGTGCGCACATTATGCCCAATATGCCCGAAGAGGCTTTAGTCGGACTTTTTATCTGCTCGCATGACCCGGAGGTTACCGAAGAAGCTAAAATGTGGGATGTGCATATTGATGTTCCTTCATCTGCAAAAAAATAAGTAGATTCAAAATTCTATTTAAAACCAAGCTGATGAAACTAAATTCTTTGCGCACTATCTATTTTGCGTTGCTTCTCTTATTGCCATTTGGCCTATCTGCGCAGGTGATCGAGACCACAGGCAAAACCAATCCAACTATCAACTACACCAGGCTGAAAGGCATTGACAGTGTGTTAAATGACTACATCACTAAGGGCTGGCTTACAGGTGCCGTTACTATCATTGTAAAAGATAACCAGCTGATTCAATACAAAGGATATGGATATGCCGATGCGGATACCAAAAAGCCGATGGCAAAAGATGCCATTTTCCGGATCATGAGCCAGACCAAAGCGATTACCAGCGTGGGCATTATGATACTTTATGAGCAGGGCAAGCTTTACCTGGACGAACCTATTGCTGATTTTATCCCTGAATTTAAAAATCAACAAGTTTTGGATAAGTTTAATGCGGTCGATTCTTCTTACACCACTGTTCCTGCAAAAAGAAATATCACCTTTCGCGATCTGCTTACCCATAGTTCGGGGCTTGATTACGCAGATATCGGCACCGTGACCGGCAGTGCCATTTACGCGAAAGCTAAAATACCATCGGGATTGGGATACTTTAATGCCAGCCTGCTGGACAGAATGAAGGCGCTCGGTAAACTGCCGCTGCTTTTTCAGCCCGGTGATAAATGGCAATACAGTTTGGGCTCAGATCTGCTGGGATGTTTAATAGAAGTGATCAGTGGCAAAAACTTAGAAGATTTTTTACAGGCTAATATTTTTAAACCGCTGGGGATGAATGATACTTACTTCAATCTGCCCGAATCAAAGATAAGCCGCCTTGCAGCCGTTTATACTGAAGACTCATTGCATCATGTTATTAAATGGAGCCATACTTTCAGGCATATCGACCCGGATTACCCGGCCATAAAAAAGACTTATTTTTCCGGCGGGGCGGGCCTAAGTTCCACCGCATTTGACTATGCTATTTTTCTTCAAATGCTGTTAAACGGCGGGGTCTATAATGGACATCGTATACTGGCGCCACGCACAATTGAATTAATGACCAGCAGTCAGCTCGATTTTACCTTCAATGGAACTGACAATTTTGGATTGGGTTTTGGGATCGTTACGGAAAAATCCGCCTTGCGGAATCCCCGAAATAAGGGTTCATTTAGTTGGGGTGGCTATTACGGCACAAGTTATTGGGCCGACCCCAAAACGCATATGGTATGCCTGATCATGACCCAGCAAACGCCCAATAGTCACTGGGATTATGCTCCTAAAGTTGAAGATATTATTTATTCAAGCATTAAATGAAGTCGGAAGTCTGAAGTCAAAGGTCGGAAGTCAGAAAGTACAGAAGAATGCTTTTTAACTTTCGGACTTTCCGTCTTCCCGACTTTCGGACTAAATTAATAAAACTGTGTTAACTGCCACCGAAGCTGATCGATCTGATCGCCGATGAGTTGAACGTTTTCTGCGGTTAGTTCAGCTTTGGAATTTTCTTCCAGTTGCCAGCCGCCCTTTTCTTTACGGATATAGCCGATAAAGGAATGGTCAAGACTAATCCGGTAATAATCTTTTTGAATTTGTTTTACCTTCATCAGTTTATCACCGCTGAAAGGTATTATATGTTCATCCATCCGGGGTTATTCGATTATAAGGTTATATTTTAGAAGTAACCCGCCTAAAGCATCAACGCTGAATTTTGCTTTGCTGACACTATTATTTTCCGGATCGATATTAAAATTATAGGCAGTGCGCAAGTCGGCGCCCTTAAGGATTGTGCGGTTAAAGATTGCCCGGTTTAAATTGCATTTTTCGAATAC
>JANYAB010000202.1 GCA_025355225.1 Bacteroidota bacterium | reverse complement strand
ATATGGCGCTGCATACAGACTTATATTAATGATCAACAAACCCTAAGCTATCTATTTCTTCTTTCTAGTGAAAAGTTTCTCAATTCCACCCAATATGCTTCCACCACTTGCGCCTAACTCGTGTATTGCGCCATTTGGATCAATGGTAAAGTTCTTTTCAACTAGTTTCTGGCCACAATCCAGGCCTGATACTGATACAAGGAGGCTTGTAACGAAACGAAATGGGCCACTCCATTTTAATGTTATAACCGGAGTAGGATCGGTATTAGATGGTATCGGTGGAAGAAACTGCTGGTCGAATACCCAATTGTAACTAAAGTCCTTGCCCCGGCTTACGGGGGTAAATGTTAAACTTAATTCACCATCACTAATGACAGCCGCTACTGAAAAATTACTATCGGGGACTGGCAGCACATTTATTGTGGCACTGCCGGTCATGTTTATGCCGCAGCCGGTTTTTGCATTGGCCGCTGCCACCGTATATGTCCCGGCGGCTGTTTGTAACGGAAAATCAAAAGCCGACCCCGTACCGGCAACAGGAGTGCCAGCGGTTGAAGTTCCATTAAGCAACTGATAATTTACACCTGTTTCCGAACCACTGATATGAACGCTAAGGCCTGCACCACCGGCGCAAAAACTACCGTCACCACTTACCACAAACTGAATCGGTAGTGGGTTGGCTGTGATTGAAGCCATACCGGTCATATTGGTAGTACTGCCGGTGGACACATTGGTGGCTACTACAGTATACGTCCCGGCTGCCATTTGCACACCAAAGTCGAGGGGCGCTCCCGTCCCCGGAACGGGAGGAATATTAACGGGTGAAAATCCAAGGAATAACTGGTAATTGGCCTCTGTATCCGATCCGCTGAGGCCTACGTGGAAACCACCCTCCTGGCTGCCCGCACAATAACTGCCCCCACCGGTAACATTATATACATCCTGCTTAGGTTGCTGCATAATGTAGGCAACTGGCGCACAGTCTGAACAGCATAAATAAGGAATATAAAAATCGGCTATTACTACACCATCGTCTACCTGGAAGGTCTGCTGGACAGGTGGCCGCCTTCTTAAAATATCAATCAGTATTTGTTTCTTGGCGGGTGGAGCGTCGTTACAATCCTGAACGAAATTTGTAATAAGCTGTACCGTAGCATCATCGTAATAAACGGATGGCGCCGCAAACCGATTGGTTACCATTTGGACGCCGCCTACCGGGGTTCTCCCAAATACTGCCCCGGTATTGTTTACGCCGGTAACAGTAGTAGTTTGCGGGGCAGTGTGATAAACCAATACCAGTGTACCTCCCTTTGGCACGCCTGCCTTATGCTCAAGGCCCGGGTGCTTTTTGTAGTAATTCAAGAAGTTTAGCTGATTCTGATACAGGTTAAGCCTGCTGGTGTATTCGTCTTTTAATACCTGTAAGCGTTCGTCGATACAAATGGAGGTAAGCACCGCCAATTCATCCATTAACAGGCCCAATTGGTAAAGCTCAACAAAACTGCCGGCCTGCTGTTGATTTACTGCGTTCTGATTTAAAATTTCTGTAAGAATAGTAATGGTTAAAACAGTATCGATCAGGTAGGTCTGGTAAAGCACGCCAAACGCTGTCATATCAATATCGGCAAGCGTATTGGTATTTAAAGCATACATCATTTCTTCAACCGAATCAATGAATTCAAAAAAGTAATGATAAATAATGGCAATTGCATTTGTTGTATTTTGTATGGGTACCGGGTTGGTAAATACGCCGTTACTATCCAGGGCGCTCAAATAGGCAGCTCCAATGGTGCCCGGTTGAGCAGGGCAATATTTCCGCATAAAATCCCCTTTTATATATACCAGGTTTGCGAGAAGTACCGCCTCCGGAACACGCATTGCACCCAATTTAAATGTCGAGAAATTTATTGCGCCTGTTGTTGGGGTAAAATCTAATTTGCCAGTTGTAAAGATCTGATCGGCAAAAGTTGTGTATGGTAATGCGGAAATAAAGCAAAAGTTAAGATGGATTTTACATTCGGCTTCGCCAATGATCAGTTTATAATCAGTTTCCAGGTCGCGCATATTACAGTCGGGCAATACCGCACCAGTAGTTAACAGATCGGCCGAAACGGCTACCACATCGATTGGCAAATTATAATATAAACGCTGGTTAATTATATTTGTTAAAACTGTTTGGTAATTGAGCCCGATATGCCCTTCCACACGGAAAAAATTATAATACTCGATATCATACAAAAGAGGATTGACTACCGCTGAATTGTTATTGTACTGATAGGCATTATATCCCAGGTTAAAAGCAGCATTTCCGTGGCTCGTTTTGTGATAATTCCATGATTTGTACAATTCAGAGCCGCTAACATTTACATTGTAGTAATACGGTATAGCCCGCTCAGAAAGCCAGAAATGTCGGTATTGGCTTGGGGTAATCTTGATAGGAATACGTATTTTTTCCTCGGTCAACGTCCGGGTTAGAATATTAAACTGTTCCACCATGATCACGATGCGGTTGAACAAAAGCACCGCCTCTGCCGATTCATTCCCTAACTTTGAAAACAAAGGAGAATAAATAAAATAATTCCGGTAAGTATCGGTCACAAACTGGTTTGTTGCAACTGATGCACTGCCGAGGACCAAATGCAGCGGGAATAAATTTTCATCAGGGCAGCAAGAGGATAACACATCCGTCACCTTTACAACAAATTCATAATAAGCTTTGATCAGGTCGTCAATAAAGTCATAAAAATATTCAATAAAAATGGGCTCCTGCGCTAATATGTTGTCCCTGTAACTTTGCAAATTGGTTAGTAAATTGTTAAATGGATAAGCAATATTTAAAATCGCGCTATACTTTTGGTAGCTGTAATTTAAGGCATTGGTTACCTCTGTTAAAGTAATATCATCGACCAGGTTCTTAAAAGCGTTCAGCACATCATCAGTACTATTTAAATCGGTGTAGGGCACGTTAAAGCGTTTCAACTCTATTTGATGTGATAAATAGGGGTTTATTGGAGGAGGGGTAGGACCATTGGCGGGGGGCGCTTTTTTGATGACCGGCAAATCTTTTATGGCAACCAGTAAAGGCCTTACCTGGAAGGTCATTTTTTCGCCTTTATTGTTGCAATCCAGCATATCACAGTTCTTCAGGTCCATTTCCTTCATTTCCAGGAACAGAACCACCACATAATCCGTCAAAAAACTGTTGGCAGTGGATGGTATGGCATTAGCCGTTAATTTTACGGCAGGATCCAGTGCACTTTGCTGATCGTCGGTCAACAGTAACCAAATTTGCTTCCCGGCACAGAAAGGCTTATAAAATGGCAGATCTCCATAAGGATACTGGAACGGCAGGTCGAGCGGGACATCAATAGGCGAATACGGCATATACCAGGTATATGGATTGTCGTCCTGGGTGATCAAATAGCCCTGCGATGTAACCCCGCAGCCTTTTGTAATTTCAATAACACCGGGATTAAGCACTATATCCAGCCCGCAAACAATACCTATGCCGATAAGCTTGTTCCGTGTCCAGCGGTTTTGCTGATCCAAGTAGTTAAAGGTTTCATTAAGGTGATCGTTGGTGAGCACCTGATCTGGTTCGAACACAATGTATTCAATCGGATTTGCCATATATCAATTTTTTAAAGATCCTAAAATGGTTCTGCCCAGTAGTACCGGGTTGGTATCCTTACTCTCCACACAATCATGCAAGGTGGCTACCGGGTATTCGCTATATAAAGTAAACAGCAATTGCAATAGGGTATCATTAGTTGTTTGAAGCGCGGTGATGTTTGTTGTGTCTGATGGATCGAATGAATAATTTGCCAAAGCAGTTATCCATGCCTTATAGGCGTTTTCGAACGCGTAAAGCGATACATCATTTACCCAGCAAACCTTTGCTATGGTATGGGCCGGTAATTCCTGCCGCACAATGTCTTCAAAGTAATTTCTGAAAGCCATACTGCGGAAGTGCGCGGGCCAGTAAGGCAGCACTATCGATATCCTGAAAGAATAAGGGTCCTGCTCTCCGCAGAAATCACAATTCGGATCGAGGCATACCGGCGCCAGCGCATAATTGCTATTGCGCGGTCTTAGTAAAATATGCTCTACCAGGTGAAGGCCTTCGGCATCGCATTCGGTATTAAAGTCGGCTATAAATTCAGCCAGTGCAGCATCCGCTGCATCCTGTGTAGTAAAGTCATTACTTACCGCCAGGTTATTCCCGGCATTATCTGTGACATATATATTCCAATTGGTACCGGTTTGTGTAACCGCATAATTTTCACCTGCCAATACTGAATCCATAAACGCAAGCATGGCGTCGTCCAGGTGCTCCTGGGTATCAAATGCAGTGACTGAGGTAAGCGTACTGCCATCCGCAGTACTAAATACGAACTGAAACTTGGGAGGTGTATCACTTGTAGTAATAATGGTTGCGTTGCCGAGGCAATACAAAAACCGGCGAATGAATTGTGGAATACCGCCTAACCGGCATAACTTCCGTTCAACTCCCGATACGTTGTCTGTATCCCACAGTTTGGTAGTGTCAACGGTAAAGTCAGGTTTTGGCGGAAAGTAGTTCTGAGGGAAGTAATTAAAGGCACGTCCACGGGCGTAACTGATTACCGGGTAATCTTTCAAAAACTGTATCTTGGTAGTTATCAGGTCTGCCGGCTTAATACTTGTCTCCTGCTGGGTAATGTAATCCAGTGTGTACATCAGCATTACATATTCATTAAACGATTCACCAAAACGGCTCATCAGGTGGTCGAGAAAGCGGTTTCTCCGATCTAAAAAAGTCTCGTTCGATTCATACAGCTTTTGCCATTCGTTGACCGTTGTAACCGAAGAGTCCTGGTTTTGCATCACCAGTTCCTTGATGGTTTTGCCAGATTTGTCCTTTTTATAAATGGGTAAAATATTTTTTATATTCCCTAAAAACTGCGCGTAATAGGTTTGAACTGTTATGTCGGTAGAGAATAGTTCTTTCGCATTTTTTAACTGTGACAGGAAATCAGCCAGCAACTGGTCATAAAGCAATAAGTAGGCTTTTAATTGCTGTGCCTGTGCTTTCCGGGCATCAGTAGCGTCAGGTGGGAGTCCGGCCGCTCCTATACCATAGGTTAACGGAAACAGGTATTCAATGGAAGTATAGCTATCCAGCGGGAAGTATTGCCCCAAAGGCACCGGCAAATCGTCGGCATGGCCAGATAACTTATTGCGTGCCTTTACCGCACGCAACCACTTCAATGTATCGCGTACTTCGGCTAATGAGGGCAGATAGGGGAACTGGTTTTTATAAAACAGGACCTTGGATTTGGTTTCCGAAAAAACAGGCTTGCATCCCGGTGAAATGGGCATGCACCAGCTTTTTCCTGTTTCTCCTGCTACCGGCTTATCCTGGGCGTCATACTTTGTCATCATGAAATTGCGCACAGCCAGCACGCCATCAATATTCATGATCAGGCTGATCATATCCGACGCGTAAATTTCATCGCGCAACTGCGTTTGCTCCAGTTCGGCAGTATCAATAAAGCCATGATG
>JANYAB010000171.1 GCA_025355225.1 Bacteroidota bacterium | reverse complement strand
AGATTGGCGCCACGACTTGCAAACTCAATTGCCATCGCTTTGCCTATCCCTGATGATGCCCCGGTAATAATTACGATCTTTTCATTCAATTTCATACGACGATGGGTGAAGTTCGCCTATGTCGTCGATATTGAGCACAGGCAACTTAAACAAATATTTAGCTGCGAAGATAAACATAGCACCATAAAAATGCCTGATGTAATCCCAGCTAAATTTGTCTACCATTTTGCCCGGTAACTGAATGATATATGTTTTGGAGTAGTAATAGATCTTAAAGCCATGAAGCCTGATCCGGTATGACAGGTCTAAATTGTGCCCGAAGCTGAAAAAGCGTTCGTCAAATAAACCCGTTGCTTTTAAAACTGACCTGCGCAACAACATACACGCCTGGTTAAGCGCATCTACTTCTGTTGTTTCAAATTCCTCTACCCAATCTTTTCTTTTGTTTATTGGCAAACACGATTTTGGGAAGTATGACGCCAGGCCGCATAGTTTAAAAAGAGATACCCACGTATTGTTAATAGCGTGTTTTGATCCCGGTATATAGTCACCATTATAGTCAACCATCCGAATGCTAAGCCCTCCGGCCAAAGGGTGTTGATCCATAAAATGGGTTACCTTTTCCAAAGTGATTGCGCTGCTCACAGCTTCCGGACTAAACAATAAAATATATTTCCCCTTAGCCAGCCTCATCGCCTGATTATTGGCTTTAGACAACCCTTCGTCCTTGCTATTGGCAATCAGCTTTACCTCCGGAAACTCATTGGCAAGCATTTCTATCGACCCATCATCGGAAGCATTATCCACCACAATCATCTCGTGCGTAATGCCCCTGGCTGCCTTTATCAATGAAGGTATAGCAAGCCTGAGCCCGTTACAGGAATTGTGATTTACAAGGATTATAGATAATTTCATGCTTTACCTGGACAGTGAACTTTCGTATGGAACACGCGTTGCTATCGATCGCCCTAAAGTGATCTCATCAACGTACTCCAGTTCACCTCCAAAAGCTATGCCACGAGCTATGGTTGAAATAATAATATTGTAATCTTTTAATCTTTTATGCAAATAAAATAGCGTGGTATCACCCTCCATCGTCGCGCTTAGGGCAAAAATGACTTCTTTTACCCCATTTTCCCGAATACGCTCAACCAATGAATCCACTTCGAGGTCTGATGGGCCAATTCCATCCATCGGCGAGATCAGGCCGCCTAAAACATGATAAACACCATTGTACTGGTTGGTATTTTGTACAGCCATTACATCACGTGTATCTTCTACCACACATATTGTAGTGTGATCCCGTTTGGGCGAGGCGCATATTTCACAAATCGCCTGGTCAGAAATATTTTGGCATATACTGCAAAACTGAATTTCGTTCCTTAGTTTACTAATGCTGCTGCTAAACTTTTCCACTTCTGTCTTTTCCTGGTTAAGCAAATGCAATACCAGCCGCAAAGCGGTTTTTTGTCCCACCCCCGGCAGCTTGGCAAATTCGGCCACCGCATTCTCCAGCAACTTTGACGAAAAGTTCATGTTGCGAAATTAACAATTAGTCGGGAAGTCCGAAAGTCCACGTAAGTCCGAAGGTTAATATCCGATTTAATTATTTTTGTTTAATTAAGGACTATATATAACTTGCCAATAAAAATTTAATTAAAGCTTGATGTCATTTCGAACCTGCTGAAAGGGCACTGTGCCGGGACGCAGGTGAGAAATCTTATACAACCTGCAAAACGGACTATGCTTGTTCTATACGATTTCTCCTCGTTCCTCGTCGAAATGACATCTGTTTAAATAAACAACATGTCGCCAGCAATACTACTAACATTCATCATCGGTTACTTTTTAGTACTTATAACCATATCCTGGCTGACATCCAGAAAATCATCTGATAACGATACCTTCTTCGTAGCCAACCGCAATTCAAAATGGTACCTGGTAGCCTTTGGGATGATCGGCACTGCTTTAAGCGGGGTAACCTTTATTTCAGTTCCGGGAAAAGTGGGCGCGCCATCGGGCGACCAGTTCGCGTATTTCCAGTTTGTTTTGGGTAATGCTGTGGGGTTCATTATTATCGCTACGGTATTATTGCCGCTTTATTACCGATTGCAGCTAACCTCCATCTACAGCTATATAGAGCAGGCGCTTGGCAAATGGAGCTATAAAACCGCTGCGGGTATTTTCCTGATCAGCCGTACCATAGGCTCATCGTTCAGACTTTACCTGGTGGTAATAGTGCTGCAAAAATTTATCTTCGACAGTTACCACATTCCCTTTGCAGTAACCGTGTTGATCTGTTTAATGCTGATATGGTCGTATACGTTCAGGGGAGGCTTAAAAACCATTATTATCACCGATAGCCTGCAAACCTTGTTCCTGGTGTCGTCGGTGTTCCTTTCGATATTTTTTATCTGCCATAGCCTCAATCTGAATATTTTTGAAGCTGCCGATGCGATCAAAAATAGCAGTTACTCCAAAGTTTTCTTCTTTAACGATTTTCTGAGCAGTCATCTCCATTTCAGCAAACAGTTTTTAGGTGGTTTATTTATTACCATAGGCATGACAGGCCTCGACCAGGACCTGATGCAGAAAAACCTGAGCATGAAAAATATTAAGGAGGCGCAAAAGAACATGTTCAGCTTTACAGCAGTTTTCGTGGTGATCAACATATTCTTTTTAAGCGTGGGCGCTTTACTCTATATCTATGCGGCTAAAAATGGCATAAAAGTGGATAAAACCGACTACCTCTACCCTACCATCGCCCTTAAATATTTGGGCATAGTGCCTGCGGTAGTATTTATGCTGGGGCTTACAGCAGCCACCTTTGCAACCACCGATTCGGCATTGACTGCACTCACCACTTCCTTTTGTGTTGATTTTTTAGGATTTAATAAAAGTAAAAATATAAACAGCGCCGCTATGGTTAAAACCAGGCATGTGGTACATATCGCTCTTTCGGGACTAATGCTTTTAACCATCATTATTTTTAATGCTATAAATAATGATGCCGTGGTAAGTGCAATATTTAAAGTAGCCTCCTATACTTATGGGCCTTTGCTTGGCTTATATTCGTTTGGATTATTTGCCGGTAAAAGGCAAGTATATGATAAACTGGTTCCCTTTATTTGTTTGATATCACCAGCGATTTGTTACTTTTTAAGCACATCGTCCAAAACAATTTTAGGCGGATATGTTTTCGATAACGAACTCATCATTATAAACGGATTAATTACCTTTGCTGGCTTGTGGATTACGTCTTCCAGGAAGATAAGAACAGCAGTTGTGTAATTTCGGATGTTCGATTTCGGATTTGTTTTAATATGAAAGCAGAAAACTTTTAGAATTTAGAGTTTCGGTTTTAGGGTTTAGAATTTAGAGTTTAGAGTTTAGGGTTTAGAGTTTAAAAATATATGACTGGCGAAGAAAAAATAAGACGCGCATTTGAAAATAAAAATTGGCAGGAAATAAAAGTCACCGACTCGTGGCAGATATTTAAAATAATGGCCGAGTTTGTTGATGGGTTTGAAAAGTTGGCCAAAATAGGGCCCTGTGTATCTATATTTGGCTCCGCCCGGACCAAAAACGACAACAAATTCTACAAATTAGCCGAAGATGCAGCACGTTTATTAACCGAACGCGGTTATGGAGTGATATCCGGAGGCGGCCCCGGTGTAATGGAGGCTGCCAATAAAGGCGCTTATGAAGCGGGAGGTAAATCTGTAGGATTAAATATCGAACTCCCTTTTGAACAGTTTCACAATAAATATATCGACCGGGACAAGCTGATAGAGTTCGATTACTTTTTTATCCGCAAAGTAATGTTCATGAAATACTCCCAGGGATTTATCATCCTGCCCGGTGGGTTTGGCACTATGGACGAATCATTCGAGGCTATTACGCTGATACAAACCGGGAAAATTGCCCGCTTTCCAATAGTTTTTGTTGGTGTTGACTATTGGGGGGGGCTGTTTAATTGGGTAAAAGAAAAAATGCTTGATGACCAGCACACCATCAGCCCCGACGATCTGAACCTATACCGGCTGGTTGATACAGCCGAAGAAGCCGTTGAACATATCTTCCGGTTCTATGAGAAATATGTTTTGAAACCGAACTTTTAAAATGATAATGAAAACCGTTATTACTTTATTTTTACTTGGTGGATTTATGATTATGGCCTGGGTTGCAGCCCGCTTGACGCATGTCGTAGATTTTTATAGTATCCCAACTTCTTCAAGTGAGCCCACATATCGGCCGGGTAATATTATAATAGCTTCCCGGTTAAAGAAACCAGACACTAATACTTTTATATGCTTTAAAACCAAGGGGGAAAAAGGCACATTTGTATTTCGTTGCATAGCGAAAGAAGGCGATGTGGTCGAATTAAGAGATGCTATCGTATATTTAAATGGCAAAAAAAAGGATGAGCCTTATACTTGGAACGAATATTATGTTTCTCAAAAAGAATTGAATACCATCCAGGGTTACGTTAATACGTATCATTATCCTTTATATAATATTAATGACAGTTTGTATGTGATTACGTTATCAGGAATTGATATAAAGAATTACAATTTAAACTTAAAACCACACATTGCTCTTAAAGGCATAGTTGATTCGACTGTCTTTACTTATTTCCGAAATCTCAAGTATAACACTGATAATTTCGGGCCAATTAAAGTTCCTAAGAACAGTTATTTTTTACTAGGAGATAACCGGCACAATGCCTTAGATTCCCGCTACTTAGGATTCATCACAAAAGACGATATAATTTCCACAGTAATAAGATAATTCACATTCGAATATCTTGTTTTATAACAAATTCATAAATTGTAATAATATAATTTTTATTTTGCGGCCATGCTTCAACCTAAAAAACAGGCTGCCTTAGGCTTTATTTTTGTTACGTTATTAGTAGATGTGATGGGCTTCGGGATCATCATACCGGTATTGCCTCAATTAATTCAGCATCTTATTCATGGCACTGTAAGTGAAGCCGCACCCTATGCAGGGTGGATGGCATTTGCTTATGCTTCTATGCAATTCTTTTTTTCGCCCGTGATCGGAAATCTAAGCGATAAATATGGCCGCAGGCCGGTTTTATTAAGTTCCCTGCTTGGTTTTGGTGTAGATTATTTATTCCTTGCTTTTGCCCCATCCATAGGGTGGTTATTTGTTGGTCGGGTAATAGCAGGCATTACAGGAGCAAGTTTTACAACTGCCTCTGCATATATTGCTGATATAAGCACTCCCGAAAAACGGGCCGCTAATTTTGGCCTTGTAGGGGTAGCCTTTGGTATTGGGTTTATCATCGGCCCGGTAATCGGTGGTATATTGGGAAGTTATAATACACGTTATCCTTTTATAGCGGCAGCGGTTTTGGCATTGCTGAATGCGGCTTATGGATACTTCATATTACCCGAATCATTAAGTAAAGAAAACCGCAGGCCGCTTGAGCTTAAAAGGTGCAATCCCTGGGGCTCGCTTAAACAGCTTAGTAAATATAAGGCCGTTATTGGTTTAGCCGTTTCATTATTTCTGATATATTTTGCCGTGCAGTCTGTACAAAGCGTATGGACTTTTTATACTTTTCAAAAATTTCATTGGAGCAAAGCTATGGTGGGTTATTCCCTGGGTGTTGTTGGGCTATTAGTAGC
>JANYAB010000136.1 GCA_025355225.1 Bacteroidota bacterium | reverse complement strand
GTTAAAAGCTATTAGTCCCCCTAAAGCGCCGCCGTAAATAAAAGAGTTGTTGGTTATATTGGCTTTGAATGATTCGCCGGCGTCACCTTCAAGGTAAAAGTGCTTCAAATAATAGTAGCGTAACCCAACTTTTAAGGGAATAAGTTCATAAGGCCCCCGATTTACGGGACCTGTCGGTTCGTTGGGAGGCGTACAGGTTTGGCAAAGTGCCGTCATATCATAGAGGACCAGGTAATATCGCGTACCGAAATAATTTACAAAATAACCTGCACTGAACGTAAATTTCAACCGGGGCATAAGCGGTAACTCCACCTTGCCCAAAAAGCCCGGACCACCTATAGAGTTTTCGGAAGCGAAATTTGCATCGATGCCCAGACTTACAGCAATTTTATCACTGGTTTGCGCCCTGGCAAAAGCGCTTATTAAAACTAAAGCTAAAATTGCAGGAAGGTTCTTTTTCATTTGGATAAGGCTTATTCCAATCATACGCATGTAAATCAGTAATTGTAACAGGCATGAAAAAAAAATTAATATCACAGCCCGAAACGATAGGCAAACCTGATGCCTGTTTGCCGCAATTGGTTGGCCCAGCTTTCGTACCTGAAACTGATATCGACCCCTTGCTTATCGTTCACCGGTACAATAAATCCAGGACCTAACGAAAATGCAAACGAGCTTTGTTTCCCGTAATTGGTTTCGATGGCTGCTCCTGCTTCGCCCTCGGCATAAAAGGTCTTCGCCAAATAGTATTTCACACCAGCCTTCAGGGGTATAAACCCTGCTGCACCAGGAGTTCGCGACGAAGAAAAAAGATTACTTTTATAAAAGAGGGTGGTGATCCCCCCTGTTAATGTGAGGCTTACGGGTGTAACAATCGGCACTTCAAACTTCCCGGAAGCACCAAAACCAATATTATATACACCATTAGAGGGTGCGGCTAACTCGAAACCGGCGCTGAATGCTAAGGTTGTCGGTGTCCTGGTTTGGGCGCGTAATTTAAAAGAGCAAAGAACAAAGAAGAGAAGTAATGGTTTTTTCATTGGAGTGAAGTGTTGATAAAGGGCCAAAGTAATCAATAACGATAAAATCGTTTCGTCTAATACTCCTGCTTGTTAAAAAAATCTAAAGCTTAAACCGGTAAGCCAACCGCAGGCTATACTGGCTAAAGAGGTTACTTGTAAACCATCCCTCATAGCGAGCGCCCAGTTCAAGGCCGTTGTCAAATACGTAACCAACGCCAGGCGAGAATGTCAATGCTGATGCAGCCGCAGAATCTAACCTATCCGCGTTTACAGCAAATGTGTTACCTAATTGTATCTCACCAAAAAAACCTTTGCTGATGAAAAATTTACCGCCGATTTTTATGGGGAGAAACCCAAAAGATGATCTTGAACTGCCTGCCTGTTGCTACGCCTGGATGGCAGCATCGGTAAGCTGAAAGCGGGAATAACCAGCCGAAATAGTAAAATAAAAGTTGGTATCGGCACGATATTCATATTTTAATGAGCTACCCACTCCCGCATTATAAGAACTACTTGTTTTACCGGCGGGCAGATCAGCTTCGAGCCCAAAATTGAATTTGCTGTCCTTTTGGGTTGATTGGGCAAAACCACTAAACCATGTACCTGCTGAAAGCATCAGTACTAATAAAAATAATCTCATATTTAACAAGGGTAGGGTATGTTATTCAAACAAAATAATCAGGCAACTTTATTCGTCAAATCAATAAATATATTCTCGAGCGATTTACCATTATTCTTATTCCGCAAACCTTCGAGCGAATCGTTAGCCACTATTTGTCCTTTATTAATAATGATCACCTGGTCGCACACAGCCTCTACTTCCTGCATAATATGGGTTGACAGGATAATGGTTTTTGTTTTCCCCAAATCGCGGATAAGCTGCCGTATGCCTATTAACTGGTTTGGATCGAGGCCTGAGGTAGGCTCATCCAGTATCAGCACCTGCGGATCGTGCAGGATAGCCTGCGCCAGGCCCACACGCTGGCGGTAACCTTTTGACAGCTGACCAATCTTTTTGTGCCGCTCGGGTGTAAGCCCTGTTTGTTCAATAATATCGTTGATGCGCTTTTCGGGTTGAGGAATCTTGTGGATACCGGCAATAAAGGCAAGTGATTCCCTCACGTACATATCCTGGTATAAGGGATTGCTTTCCGGCAGGTAGCCAATA
>JANYAB010000077.1 GCA_025355225.1 Bacteroidota bacterium | reverse complement strand
CTTCATCGGTCAAAAATTCCAGATTGTTTTCCAACTCACCGCGATAGAGCCAGGCAAAGGGGTTGAACCATTGGAATACAAGCACCAATTCTGCCAAGAGGATATCAAAGCTATGCCCTTGCTGTATATGAACTTTTTCGTGCATCAGTATCTGGTTATAAGTTTCCCAATCGTACTTTTCGGGATTGATAAAAATATTATTTCCGAAAGAACACGGGGCTTTATCTCCCTTAATTTCAATGATGCGGAATTTACCATCTAATATTACAGGGTTCGAATAGGATCGATACAGTAAAACCACAACCTGGAGTAATAAATTCAAGCCAAAAGCTACTACGCCTATCCAGTATAAATAAAAAAACCATTTGATTGCCTGCTGGATAAACGACGGATCCTGTACAGTGATTAGTACAGCCGAAGTTTTTGAAGGCTGTTGTTTTACAACATCGTTCTTTTGTACCGGGGCGATTATTGGTGTTTGTGAAATTTGAACAGAGCTGGCCGACCGTGTATTGATAACGGTTTGTATTGGAATACTCCTCAGTGTCCATCCCTGTGGAATAGAAATCAAAGGCAGTATAAACGATAGGCCAAGGCAAATGAGCAACACGAGGCGGTTTAGATTATAAAAAGTTTCCTTTTGCAGAAATATCTTATAGAACAAAAGACATACAGAAATGAGTAATGCTACATGCAGGATATAAGGTATCATTGTTTTGCTGATTTAATGATTTCAACTATTTCGTTTAATTCCGATGCGGTCATTTTTTGTTCTTTGGCAAAATAAGCCAGCATATTTGGATAGGAGTTATTAAAATATTGGCTTACAATATCCTTCATCGCATGTTTCTGATAATCATCCCTCGAAATTATTGGATAATAGCAAAAGATGTTACCAATAGCCTCATGAGCCAAAAAACCCTTATCCTCCAATATCTTAACCATAGTGGCCACCGAGTTATAATGTGGCTTGGGATCGGGCAGTGCAGGTATAATTTCCTTGATATAAGCCTTTTACAGGTTCCAGAAAACCTGCATTATTTGTTCTTCTCTTTTAGCCAGCTTTTGCATGTTATTATAATTTAGAACTAAAGTAATACTAATCAATTAGTATTACAACTAATTGATTAGTATTTTTTATAATTAGCTGACTATCAACAATAAAAAAATAAACATTTTTAGAATCGGAGGTTTTTTATTTTTATTACGGGTTTAATTATTAAATTAATTGACGGGATGTAATATCTTTCCAGGTTTTTTGGCAAGTTTATTGTTATACCGTCATAATTATTAATATAAGCTTAAAGAAAATTTAACATTCCATTTATCTTGTTATTTTTGCACCCCGATTGGATATTATAAAAAACAAAGTGGCCAGAACAATTACGCTCACCTTAAAGAGAAACTGGAGGCAAACCTGGAACTCATCTTTGCAGCGTGCGCAAATGATAATCGGTTCAGTGCTTATCACCATTATTCTGTTTATGCTTCCCTCTTTTTTTAATCAGATCGAAAAAAGGGATGGCATTGTAGTTAATGATTATTTGTTAGCAGCATTACCTGCGTATAATGTTTCCATTGCCATTTTTACAATCTTATGGGGTATAGGATTATATACTCTTTTCCGTGCAATTCAAAAACCGTCGATCTTTATAACTTATACATGGGGCCTGATATTTGTTTGTATCCTACGGGTATTAACCATTAGCCTGATACCCCTTAATCCGCCCCCAGGGTTGATTGCGCTCACCGATCCATTAACGGGTATTTTTTATGGAGAAAGCAACATCACTAAAGACTTGTTTTTTTCCGGTCATACTTCAACCTTATTTTTGATGTTCCTTTGTCTTGAGAAAAAGACAGATAAACTAATTGCACTCGCAGGCACTGTCGCCGTGGCTTTTTTACTTTTGGTGCAGCACGTGCACTATACTGTAGATGTTGTGGCCGCTCCAATAATTGTATATCCGCTTTATAGATTCATTAAGTTTCTGCTTAATTAAACTGTCAGGTTTAGGAAAAATTCGCTGGTAAATAAAAAAGCTCCCTGCCAGGCGGCAGGGAGCGTGCCCCGATATAATCGGGGCTAACCTAAACCTTATCACAACTAATAAACGCAATTTGCAGCTAAGTAGTTTTCCATTCTTACGTTTTTACTTTAATATGATATTATAGCGAAAAAACTAAGGTTGTGACTAACTAGATTTTTTAATTTGTTTGCTTAATGCCAAATTCAAACATCCCGATAAAATTGAAAATTTAATATTCGAAAACATTTATTTAAAACAACGATTTAACTAAAACATACGTAACTATTAAAAGTCACACGATTGAATTGTATGGACGTATCGGAAATTGAACGTTTGATAAAGATAAGCAAGGAACGGCCCTTGCTTCCCGAAACCTATGTGCCATGGCATGAAGAACCGCAACCAAATGATATTTTTTTGCCTGAAATTCTTACTTCACTGTACGGGCTTGAAATTTATGACACACTTTCTCCTATTCAAAAACTTGAACTTGGCCGGCACGAATTAGTCCAGGTGATTGCTTCTTATGCATGGGGCGAGTGTTTGTTTTGCCTTTTTATGACAAGGCATATCCTTACTTTACCGCTCGCCGACGTAGAGCATCGATTTCTTTTAAGAGAATTAATAGAAGAATTCAGGCACCAGGAAATGTTTGGACAAGCCATTGCCAAATTAGGAGGCGAACCTATAAGGCAATCAGGCATACACAAGTTTTTAGGCGAGTTCAGTAACAAATATTTACCGGCCGATTATTTATTTATGGGTAGTGTATCTGTGGAACTCGTAACTGATGTCTATGGCAATCGCGCCCGCAGGGCACATAATATATATCCTGTCCTAAAAAAGATGTTCGACCTGCATAATATTGAAGAAGCCCGGCATATACTCTTCACTAAAAATCTATTAAAATCATATGCGGCTAAAGCGGGCTATATCAAACGAACCTTATATAGCTATGTAATTCTTTTTAATATTCTATTTGTCCGGACCATGTATGTAAAAAAAGAAATTTTTGAACGTATCGGCCTTGAAAACCCTGATGAGGTTTATAAAGTGGCATCTAAAAATTTCAAAAGGAAATTTAGTGAAATGTGCCTTCAGGATATTATTGAATTTGTTGATGAATGGAAAGGGTTTAACCGTGCAACACGATGGGCATGGCGATGGATACTAAATGCGAAGGTGTGATTACGGCTACACCAAAGAATTTCGAAGGAGTAAAGATTCAAAATTATTTTACCCGGTATTGAGTACAAGTGGTCTATTTTTAAGTCGAATCTCTTTACAGGCGATCTATTAAAATTAATCAATTTACGAGCCTTTAGAAAATACCCCAACCGTTCAGAATAAGAAAGGTTTTTAAAAAACACCTTCTTTCTTGGTCATCTTCTTCAAATGTTGTATTTATTTTAATTCGTTTCATTTTCAGGGCAATAAACATTGTAAAGACGCAATGCATTGAGTATCTGCATAATTGCGTCTACCGTGTTAACGTTTCAACTTTCTTAACGAGCCCCGGCCTTCCATTCTTAAATGCTGCACGGGGTTTTAACCCAAGTAATTGAAACATGGCCATGTCCGTATCAAATGACGGGTTGGGGGTAGTCAGCAGTTTATCCCCTGCAAATATAGAGTTGGCGCCTGCCATAAAGCAGAAGGCCTGTTCAACCAAAGTCATTTCAGTGCGGCCTGCCGAAAGTCGCACAACCGTTTTAGGCATAATGATACGTGTAGTGGCTATCATGCGTACCATATCCCAAACTGACACCCGTGGCTGATCAGCTAATGGAGTGCCCTTTACCGGAACCAGCGCGTTGATCGGAACTGACTCGGGGTGTCTGGGGAGATTAGATAGCGTTTTAAGCATAGATATTCGATCTTCAACTGTTTCGCCCAAACCGATGATGCCGCCGCTGCAAACAGTAATTTTAGCCTTGCGTACGTTTTCTAACGTTTTTAACCGATCATCATAGGTGCGTGTTGTAATAATGCGTTTATAATCATCTTCTGAAGTATCCAAATTGTGGTTGTAGGCATATAGGCCAGCATCTGCCAGGCGTTGTGCCTGTCCCTCGGTAAGCATACCCAGCGTGCAGCACACTTCCATATCCATTTCGTTTACTGCCTTTACCATTTCAATTACCTTGTCGAAATCGCGGTTATCACGCACTTCACGCCATGCGGCACCCATACAAAGCCTGGAGGCCCCTCCTGCCTTCGCTTTTTCTGCAGCAGCAATAACTTCGTCTTTAGGCATTATCGCATGTACATCGACGCCGGTATTATAACGTGCCGCCTGTGGGCAATAAGCACAATCCTCGGGACAGCCCCCGGTTTTGATGGAGATTAGTGAGCTGATCTGTACTTCGGAATAGTCGTTATTTTCCCGATGTATGGTTGCTGCCTGGTAAATCAGGTCGAGCAATGAGGTATGATATATGTCAGCTATTTCTTCTTTTGTCCAATTGTTTCTAATCTCTGTCATGAATATTCCATTTAACCGTCAAATTTATAATAAAAGCTTTATTGCGGCCTAATGATGCAATAAAAGTTTTGTGGCAAACCATAGTGGAAGTAAAAATCCCGCACAATCTGTAAATGTAGTAATTATGATGGAGGACGCTACTGCGGGATCGATGCCAACCCTTTTTAATACCAATGGGATAGATGCGCCTGTTAACCCAGCTACAATCAGGTTACCTGTCATCGCTAAAAATAAAACCAAGCCCAGCATTGGGTCGGTATCATAAAATAAAGCGATAAAGAAAACGATCAATCCATTGGCAGCCCCGTTTAACAAGCCCACCAAAAACTCCTTTAAAACGGTATTGTAGGCCTGGTTATCAGTGAGGTCGCTTAATGAAATACGTCTTACAGTCACCGCCAATGCCTGTGTAGCGGCATTTCCGCCCATGCCAGCAATTACAGTCATATAGGCTGCAAGTATAGGAAGTTGCGAAACGGTGGAACCAAAATGCCGGATGATAGATGCTGCAAGGTAAGCCGTGCCTAAGTTAATAACCAACCAGGGCAACCGACTTTTAACAGCATCCTTCCAGTTACCGCTCAACTCTTCATCTTCAGATACCCCGGATATTTTTAAAATGTCCTCGGTATTCTCCTGTTCCATCACGTCTATGATATCATCAACTGTTACTCTTCCAAGCAACTTCATATGATCATCAACAACAGGAATTGTGGTTAAGTTATATTGCGATATCAAACGGGCAACTTCTTCCTGGTCAAGTTCGGCTTTTACATAAACAAAATCTTTAATAACCAAGTCATTTACTATAGCATGGGCCGGCGCTTTGATAATAGATTTAATAGATAATATCCCCTGTAAAATATCATTGTCATCTACTGCATAAATGGTGTAAAATTCTTCCATTTCTTCAGATTGGTGAATGATGGCATCCAACGCCTCTTTCTTATCAAGATTGACATTTACCTTGATAACTTCAGAGTTCATCAGCCCACCTGCGGTATCTTCAGCATAATTTAACAGCGCACGGATATTGGTCGCATCCTCCTGGTCAATATCTTCTAATATTTCCTGTTGGTCTTCTGCATCCAGTTGAGAAATAATGTCGGTTGCGTCATCATAGTCCAGTTCTTCTACAATTTCCGATCGTTTATCGGGATGAAGATTAACCAATAGCTCAGCAGGGTCCTGCTCCTCATCCATTTCAGATATTACCTCGGATGCGATATCCGATGGAAGAATATTGATGATCTTTTCCCGGGCTTCGAGCGGGAGCTTTCCGAACAGTATGGCAATCTCCGAGGCATGATACTCCTTCAGAACGCTCTCTAATTCAGCATCATCACTTTCAAGCGCAGCTTTAATGCGCTCTAAGTCGGCTTTATTGATTTCAAATGATTGCATACCCGACTAAAATACATAAATATGCCGCAATTGAGGATGAAAACAAAGAAAATAAAGCTTCTCAGAAAATATTTTTTAATATCCTGGGAAAGGGCTATATGCTGTAATTATATTTTATTTGTACAGCGGGAAGTTTATGCAACTTTGAAAGGATAATATTAACCTGCATTTTCCTTATAGAAATTTTAACAGTGCAGTTATTATTAAACTGCTGCTCTAACGTTGTCAAATTATCTTCTTTTATAATCCTCATTACCTCGTTCATTTGCAGATAATTAAACTCAATGGTATACACGTCATTTATTGTTTTTTCAACCACATTGGCTTCATTAAGCGCCAGCTCCGTTGCGGAACGATAAGCATTGATCAGACCCGGGACTCCCAGCAATGTGCCTCCAAAATAGCGCACAACCACCACAGCAATATTTGTTAGATTGTGTGATAACAAAGTATTCAATATAGGTCTGCCGGCGGTACCGGAAGGTTCGCCATCATCATTGATGCGAAAAACCGAACGATCTGTGCCCCAGCGTATAGCCCAACAATGATGGTTAGCCTTTGGATGCTCTTTTTTTAAATTAGAAATAATAGTCTTTATCTCCTGCTCTGTGGCTATGGGGTAACAGCAGGCAATAAATTTACTACCCCTATCACGAAATATCCCTTCGCTTGGCTTCTCAATAGTCAAATAGGTATCTTCAAAAAGCATCAAAAGACCGAAGTAATTATATTTTCAAAAAAGCCGGAGTATGAAAGGACCACTATTGCGACGATGGCCAGCACGATACCAATTAAATTAAGCCGGCTCAATTTTTCTTTGAAAATAACTAAACCAACCAATGATCCTAATACGATAACACCGATATTCATAGTCGAAAAAACCGTTGACGGGTTGTTTGCTAACGCCTGATGAGCTTTTATATTAAAAAAAATGTTACCGAAATTCGCTATACCCAATATCCAGCCTATTACAATATGGGGCCACGAAAAGCGTGTTTTTTTTGTAACGACCAGGTAAGTCAGTCCGATAAGAGAGATAATAAATGCGAGCAGAAAAATAAAAAAAAGAGATGTCGTGAAAGGAACCTGGCTAAATCTTGCTATCACTTTTAACAGAACATCAATAACCCCCATTCCAACTAATATTACCAGCAGGTAAAACCATGCATGAGCCGGCTTTCGTCTAACTGCCCGCCTTTGCTTCCAGGGAATTAAGCAGACAATTGAGATGAAGACAATACAGATACCAACTATTTTAGCGCCGTTTAATGTTTCCCCAAAAACTAAAAAAGCCGCTAATACCGGGATAAACAACGACAAGCGCTGCGCAACGTCCGTTCGCACAATACCTGTTATTCGCACAGAACCAGCTATTATTACAAACAATAACGGCAACAATATACCAAGCGACAAGTACGTGACAATAGGTGCATCCTGGAGATGTATAAAGTGTGGTTTAAAGAAAATCCAGGTAAGCAGGATAGCTACCGAATAATTCCACGTGATAGCTTGATAGACATCAACCTGGTACCTTTTAGCCAGTTTCAACAATACAGATACCGTCACGCAACAGCATATACTTAAAAAAATATAAATCATTTATTTAATTGAGTGGCTTGTTATATAAAATTTGCAAATGATCTTTTCCTGGTAAAAACTCCCCGCCGGCAATTCCTGTAATGCGGGGTGCCTTTATTCCGTGTCCTAAAACAGACTTACCTTTAAATATTCGTGCCTCGTCCCATAATCCTGCCTCAATAAAAGTATTTAGTGTATAAGCTCCACCCTCGATGATAATTGATTGTATGTCCTGCAGATAAAGCTGATATAAAATATACTGCGGTACAAAACGCTCAAAATCTTCCAGCGCAATATACTTAATGTTTCCTTCAATATCCATCCTAATCTCGTTGAACACCAATGTTTCAACGCTTTGATCGTAAATATTGTACTGGTGTCCTAACTCAAGTCTCCGGTCAATAACAACTCTTTTGGGTGATTTTCCTGACCAGTGCCGTACGTTAAGCCTGGGATTATCTATTATCGCAGTGTTCTTTCCCACCAGTATCGCATCCTCTTCACTGCGCCATTTATGTACCAGCCTCACCGATTCTTCCCCCGTTATCCAATATTGACTTTTATCTGCCGGGGCAAAGAAACCGTCAGATGTTTGGGCCCATTTTAGAATGATGTACGGCCTTTTTTTTTGCACCCGGGTAAAAAAACGTCGGTTTAACCACTCGCATTCTTCTGAAAGCACATTGCAAATAACTTCGATACCTGCCGCTTTCAATTTTTCAATTCCTTTTCCGTTTACCTGGTCAAATGGGTCACGGCAACCTACCACCACTCGCGGAATTTGATGCTTGATGATCAAATCGGCACAGGGAGGGGTTTTTCCATAATGTGCACAAGGTTCCAGCGAAACATAAATAATAGCCTTTTTTAAAAGCTCTCCGGCCTGATCAAAATGGTGGAACACCTGGTTTATGGCATTTACCTCGGCATGGGCTTGTCCGTATTGTTGATGATAACCTTCGCCTATAATAAGACCTTCATGAACAATCACCGCCCCAACCATGGGGTTTGGGCTAACCCTGCCTGCACCCAATCCGGCAAGATCAATACAGCGCTGCATGTATTTTTGATGTAAGGGCATGGTGCAAATATAGCAGAGATTGTTGTTTCTTTGCTGGATGAAAACGGTTAAGGAAGTTTCATCTGTGTTTCGGCAGGAACTGATATCATTATATGATGTGCGGGAAATTGATTCGCTATGCACAATCGCCTTAGCCGAACTTGTCGGCTTTTCCTCTGCTAAAATCAAAGCTTTTCCTGAGTCCGGATTGACAGCAGAACAATCAGTTGAAATTGAAAAGGTTTTAATCCGTCTAAAAACCGGTGAACCCATTCAATACATTTTAGGTCATTCAGAGTTTTATGGTCTGCCGTTTAAAGTTAATCCTTCTGTGCTTATTCCCCGTCCCGAGACAGAAGAGTTAGTGGAATGGGTTATTTCTTCGGTCGGCAGTTGGCTGTTGGCAGCGGGCAGTTGGCAGCAAACATTTAAAATATTGGATATTGGTACTGGCAGCGGTTGTATCGCCGTCAGCCTAAAAAAAAATCTAAAAGATGTTGAGGTTTCCGCTATTGATATTTCACCGGAAGCTTTAAAAACTGCAAAAGATAACGCTGAACTCAATAAAGTTGAAATTAATCTTATACAAGCTGATATTCTAAATCTTGAATCGGAAATCGAAAACCCCAGCCTGTCGGCAGGCATGGCGAAATTCGAAATCATCGTAAGCAACCCTCCTTATGTTACGCAAGCGGACAAAAAGCAGATGCATTCTAATGTTACGGATTTCGAGCCGCATACTGCGCTTTTTGTAGCTGAAGATGATCCGCTTATATTTTATAAGGCCATAACTGATTTTGCAGTAAAACACCTAAGCCTAAACGGATTGTTATTCCTGGAGATCAATGAAAGTTACGGCGAACAAATAGTTGAATTACTAAATCGTAAATCATTCAATAATATTGAGTTAAAGAAAGACATGAGTGATCGATTTAGAATGATAAAAGCAATTTGGTCAGGTAATAAATTGCAAACTGCCAACTAAAAACTGCAAACTATTTCCGGGGATGGTACGAATTAATAGTTTCCTTCAAATACTCCCGGTCGAGATGGGTATAGATCTCGGTCGTAGTAATGCTTTCGTGCCCCAGCATTTCCTGCACCGCGCGCAAGTCTGCCCCCCCTTCCACCAAATGCGTAGCAAATGAATGCCTTAAAGTATGTGGACTGATTGATTTTTTTATTCCAGCCAACACGGCAAGTTGCTTAATCAAAGTAAAAATATATACCCGGCTAAGCCTTGATCCTCTGCGATTCAGGAAAACTATATCATCCTCGCCCCTTTTGATTGGCACATGTACCCTTACGTCTTCAATCCAAATCTTAAGGGCTTTTACGGCCTCACCGCCAATAGGCACAAGGCGTTCTTTGCTGCCTTTGCCCAAAACTTTAATAAATTCTATCTCGAGATAAAGATTGGATAGTTTGAGCTCGGTTAATTCAGAAACCCGAAGTCCGCTGCTGTAAAGCACTTCTATAATGGCCTTGTTACGCGCCCCATCCGGCCTCGAAAGATCAATGGCGCTAATAAGCCGGTTGATATCCTGGTAGCTTAAAGTATCCGGCAATTTTCTTTGCTTTTTTGGTGATTCCAACAATTCAGCGGGGTCGTTTTTGATGATATCCTCGACGAGTAAATATTTATAAAAGGATTTAATACCCGATAATATCCTGGCCTGCGACGAGGGTATTATGCCCAATTCATTTATCCAGTTAATAAAAAGCCGCAGATCGGTAAGTGAAAAAGCATCCGGATTTAATTTATCTTTTTGAATATCACTAAATTGCTGCAATTTATCAATATCCCTGCTATAAGCCTCGATTGAATTATCGGCAAGCCCTTTTTCCAGCTTGAGATATGCCTGAAAACCTTTTATCGCTGCTCTCCAATCCAATTTGATTTTGGTTTTAATGTTTTATCGTTAAGTTTGAGCTAATGAATATACAAATTATCAACGGCCCAAATTTGAATTTACTTGGCGTTCGCGAAAAATCGATTTACGGTGATACCGGTTTTGATGATTACCTGGAGGACCTGCGCCAACGCTATGCAAACATCACCATAAATTATTATCAAAGTAATGTGGAAGGTGAAATTATTAACAAACTGCACGAGATAGGGTTTAATTATGATGGCGTTGTTCTAAATGCCGGCGCCTATACGCACACTTCAGTTGCCATTGGAGATGCCATTGCGGCTATTAAAACACCTGTTATAGAGGTGCATATATCCAACGTCTATAAACGCGAAGAATTCAGGCACAAATCACTGCTTGCAGCTAACTGTAAAGGGGTAATTGCAGGTTTTGGGCTCGATTCTTACCGATTAGCCATCGAAAATTTATTAAATGGTTAGTTGTATCTTTTGAAAAATTATTCTAATTTTCGTCAGACACAACTCTTTAAATTAGCCCTTATGCATAATAAGCTATTAAAAATAAAAGGAATTGCTTTAATCCTTTTGATACTACTTACTTTTTCTATTCATAACAGTTTTGCCCAGGAAAAAAAGAAAAAGCCTAAATCTTTACGGGAAACTGAAAGAAAATTAAAACATTCCCGCGATTCTTTACTACAAACGTTCAACAAAACCGACACTTCCATAAACAGCCTGTTGCAACGGATGCAGCAGTACACAACCACCTTTAACCAGATCAACAACAATTTAGCTGAGGGATTAGATACGGCTGATATTAGTCAGCAAGTGCCTAGCGAGGTAAAAAGGCTTAACAAAATACAGTCGCTGATAAATGCCAAAAAATCAAGCACGTTACGTTATTTGTTTGTTTTAAGGGATAATTTAGACCGTATACAAGACGAACTAGAGGGCTGGCAATCAAGCCTTGATGATATCAACACAAAATTAGTTCAAAATCAGCACGATATCCTTCGATTCACCAAGGATTCATTGCTAAAAACTGTTCCTTCTGATAGCGTTTTTAAGATTAAATTCTTAAATCACCGAAAAAACGTTGCAACCCTTTGGCATAAAACCGATTCTGTAAATCGCAGTGACCTTTCGAAGCTTAATCTTCTGCAAGATCAAGTTGCGGCTGCTTATGCGAATATACTTGATGAGACGGACCAGATCGATTCGAAAATTCAAAAATTTGCCAGCAGAGCTGTGACCGGCGAGTTCGGATACATATGGAAGATAGATCCTAAATACAATGATTTAGATTCAGCTTTAAAAGGTACAATTAATCTTAATAATACACAGCTGTATTATTTTACAAAAAATGGAGCTTCAACACACCTGCTTGGATTATTATTCCTTGTTTTGGTTGGGACCTGGATATATTATAACTGGAAAAAAACTGTGTCGGGAAATGACCGCCATGAAAACATACTTGGTCATACTAATTATATTTGCAAAAAGCCAATCATCTCAACATTACTCGTAACTACAGCAATTGTACCTTATTTTTACGGCCATCCGCCGGTAGCTTTTTTGGAAATTCTATTTTCAATATCTATTATTTTTGTTCTTATCCTGGTTAAAAGTAGTTTTCCATCGTCATTACTACGTTTTCTTCACCAGTTATTCTGGCTGACACTAATTTTCAGTCTGAGTAATTTGTTCATACAAATTACAAATATTGACCGGTATACCATTTTATTATTAAGTATACTATCAATCATTATAGCCTGGCAATTTTATAAAAAGGTTAAAACGGTACCCGTGGACCATTTGCCTTATACTAGTGAGGCGTTAAAAATATTTATTGCCCTCCAATTTTTATCCATTTTATTAAATGTTACAGGGCGGTTTAGTTTAGCCAAAATAGTGGCCACAACAGCCGTGTTCAATTTATGGATGCTGCTGAGCGTCTATTTTATAATTCAAATAATTATCCAGGGCCTTTTCCTTCAATTTCATACAAAGAAGCATGAAAACAGCCTTGTTAATCTTGTAGATTATAACTTGATACAAAAGAAGT
>JANYAB010000021.1 GCA_025355225.1 Bacteroidota bacterium | reverse complement strand
TATTGGGCCCCGGATAAAATATTATTGAATTTATATTGAAAATTCTCACTATTTGAAAAAATCTGTAAAATCGATTTTGTCTATCTACTTAATGATAATTAGTGAACAGGAATTTAGAGAAAGCGCTCGTGGACAGCATTTTTTTATAAAATCCTAAAAAATATCGATTTTAATAAAATCAATATTCTAATTGAAATCGAAGTTACCTCCTATTTTCTCCGTCAGCTTTTTCTTTTGGTAGAAACTGTACACCAATTAATACAAAAATAAAACTGATTAAAAAAACCGAAAGCACAATTTCAATAATCCATATTAAGTCCATTGCTTAAAAATTTTAAATTGGCGCGTAAATAAATTACAAACTAAAATCTTGCAGATCTTGGTTTATACGGTGATCGTATGCGTGAAGTTTAACCTTTAGTGTGTTAATAATTAGTTAAGTAAATGTAAAAAAATAATTACTCAAGGCCTATTATTTTTTATTTTCGAACCTACTGCCATTTACAATCAAATTATGAACACATCCCTATTTTCTATTAAAGATGCGGACTTGAAATTTTCAAGCCATTACTTATTTAAAGGACTGTGTTTTGAGGTAAATAAAGGCGAAAACTGGGCGCTGATAGGCGAAAGCGGATCGGGCAAAAGTGCCTTACTTCAAATTATTGCCGGTAAATTTCATCTGTCGGCAGGAACTATCAGGTACTATTTCCACGAAGATTTTTTACAAAAACATCACGCGGATGATGTCCATTTAACTTTTCATCATTTAATTGGATGGGTAGAGTCCAGGCACCATTTCCGCACTCTCTCCAATACCAGCGATTTCTATTATCAGCAACGTTATAATTCGTCCGATTCGGAAGATGCTTTAACTGTTGAGGAATACTTGCAATTAATAAAACCGTTTTCTGATACCCCAATTTACTGGACACTGGAGGAAACACTGCAAAAACTACATCTGGATGGTTTAAGGACAAAGCAGCTGATAAAGCTATCAAATGGTGAAACCAAACGCTTAATGATAGCCGCGGCACTGTTGAAAAATCCTGTGTTGTTGCTGCTGGATAATCCACTCGCCGGGCTGGATGTGCAAACAAGGGCAGCATTTAACGCTATTATAAGCGATATAATTTCATCCGGTATTACTGTGATCATGGCAACATCGCCTCTTGAAATCCCGGATACAATTACCAATGTCGCGGTGTTACAAAACGGGACGATAGTAAAGCAACTCCCCGTAAAACAATTTGATCCGGAGGAATTTATTAAAACCGGCAAGAAGGGCCCGGATAAAAATGAGCTTATAGCTTTGTTCAATACAAAAATCAATTGTACTCCCTATAAGTGGGTAGTAAAAATGGATAAAGTTAATATTACCTACGGAGACAAAACAATATTGAAAAATATCGACTGGCAGATAAAGCAAGGCGACAGGTGGGCTTTACTCGGCCCCAACGGTGCTGGAAAATCAACACTACTAAGTTTAATTAACGGTGATAATCCGCAGGCTTATGCAAACAACATTATTTTGTTCGACCGGAAACGGGGAACCGGTGAAAGTATCTGGGACATCAAAAGCAAGATCGGATTTATATCGCCTGAATTATATCAGTATTTCCCGACAGATAACAGTTGTTTGCAAGTGATTGAATCGGGATTCTATGACACGATGGGTCTATTTCGTCCCAGCAACCCTAAAAAAATGGAGCTGGCATTACGCTGGATGAAAGCACTGGAAATTGATCATTATGCCCGGCAATTGTTAAAAAATATTCCGGCAAGCGCACAGCGCCTATGCCTGCTGGCCAGGGCACTGATTAAAAATCCGGCGCTGCTGATCTTTGACGAGCCCTGCCAGGGAATGGATCTGCACCAGCAACAGCATTTTAAGATGCTGGTTGATACCATTTGTTCGTTAAATAACGTAACCCTCATCTATGTAACGCATTACCAGCACGAGATACCGGAAAGTGTGAATAAGGTTTTGAAGCTGGATAATGGAAATGTGGTCGATTAACTCAAAAAGCACCTAAAGATTTAACTTGCCAACTTACGAGTCACACTTTCTCCTTCTGAAGGAATAAAAAGCTAAAAACATTTGCAAATACTAATATTTTTAGCTAACTTAGCAGTCCAGATCATTCCGGTCTGAACCAATTGTTTTGCTTTCATGCATATTGTTTGTCGGGTGTCCCCCCGATGATCCCAATGTATTTTTATTCAACTCTTACATGCTGTGCCGCATTGGCAATCGGCATTCTATCATATAATAATTATTTGGGAAAATAATTTAACCGTTCTTTGAAATTTTAGTTCTTTCGTTCTGGCCCACAATCAGGCCTTTACTGATAAAGTCATTAGCACCTATTGACTTTGATTTGCATAATTAACAAATCCGTTTAAGAACTGCTAATATTTAATAAACGTGCTTTTCCCAACCACACTTTTATCGCTGCTATTTATAACCTGCACAATATAGGTACCTGGCGCAAGACTGCTCACGTTAGACTGCCAGTTGGGAGACGATGATGTGGCCGATTTGATAACATAACCGCTCGTGTTTATTATTTTAATATCATACACAACTGCGGTTGCGCTATTTTGGGGTGCTGCTAAGCTGTGAATTGAATAAGCCTGCAATTCCGACGAGCTCCTGAGCGGTGTTATGGATAAATTTATAATGCCGTTTGATGGGTTAGGGTAAATACTGATGTGGCCTGCAATATCATTGCTCAAATTCCCGTAAAGTAGCGTAACCACTTTTGAATAGCTGATAGCGCCGTTAACATCTTCCAATTTTAACCGGTACCGGTTTGTAGTAATTAAAGGATCTTTATCCGTAAAACTGTAAGTGCCCAATTCACTCGAAGAAAAACCGCCAAGAACATTATATGTTACTCCGCCATCGGTACTTCTTTCAACCGTGAAGTGAGTGTAATTTGCTTCGTTTAGAGTTTTCCAAACAACCTGTGCTCCGCTTGATGCTTTCGTTGCAGTAAAATTCACTAATTGCAGTGCAAAAGCTGGGTTTTGACGGATAATCAAACTAAACCGTTTTGAACCAAAACTGGCAGAATCAGTTTTTACAATATTAAAACTATAGGCAGGTTTAACTTTAACGTCAATTGAATCCTTTTTATAGTTATCCATTAACCAGATATCAAACATCTCCGGAACACTCTTAATTTCAGGTATAGTTAACTGGTATGCTCCATCTAAATTCGCTGTTACATTTAAGGCTATAGTTTCACTTTGCTGAGGTAAATTAAGCGTATTAATTGACAAAGGAACCCCATCGCCCGACATGCTTGACAGGCCTGCTATACCGTAGCCGGGCTTTTGCGGCACATCCTCACTCATAACATAATTGGATTTTGCAGTTTTATTAAAACTTATATATATTTCATCTATCTGGCTGGTATCCTGGTTTAATTTTAAATGCAGGTACTGGCTAACGGCATTTTCTGCCGGTTTGCCCATTAGTAAATTTGCCCCATACACCTGTGTAGTGGTCTTTGCGCTTTCATTAAAAGTTAAAGAGGATAAATTTGGATCCAATGCCACTACAAAAAATCCTTGTCCGCTGGGTATAATATGAGTAGCATTATTGGTGCCGCCAAAAGGCGAATTGGCTGTGTATACCCCAAAATTTTTGCTTACAGGATCTAATATATAGATAGTGCCAGTTGTCTGGGGGGCGTAAATACCCGTGCCAGGTGTAGTTGTATTATAGGTATCCCAATCTATAGAGCTTGCATAAGGGTTGCCTACCAGGTTGTAGCCTTGCACCGCAGCCGGAGAAGCAGCGGTGTAGCTCAAGTTTGCCAACGTAGGAGTGAACCAATCCTTAACAGTAATTGCTCCTTGATTTAAAGTACCGGTTTCGGTCATGGTTACACTTTCAGCAACGGTGCCAGCAGAATATTTAGTCCCTATATTAGTGGTTCTGTCGCCCCTGAAAAAGAACATAAAGCCGTTACCTGCAGGAATAGTGAAAGGACCGCCATCAACATCCATTAGATAAGTTTGTGGGGTCCTGACATTGATATCATTTATACCTCTATAATTACTGCCTGTAAATGAAGTGGCTGATGGTACAATGTTTTCACGGTAAAGAAACAAGCTTGGGTTCCCCGTATGATCGAATCCACCTCCTGCACCGGTTGTACCAGAAACGAGTGCGGATGTCTTAACATAATTAAGGCTGTAAATATTATTACCACCCGATGTGGCATTATAAACTGACGATGTTAACAACCTATATCCTCTATATGTACTGCTGCCTCCGGTAATATATCTTTCCACGCTTACAGTACCGGCAATCGAATTACCATTTGTAAGCTGCCCAATTGAGGCAGAGCCTGCCGCATTCGATTTAAGGGTAACGGTTACTGACGAAGCAATGGTTATTTTCCCATTTGTACCTGTAAAACTTACGGTAGCACCGTTTGCAATATCAACCGATGAATTTGCGGGCCCCGTGATCGTTGCCATAGAACTGGTATCTGTGATGTTAGTACCAACAACTAATTTAGCGCCATTACCAAGTGTGAGCACAGGGGTAGCATTTGGTCCAAAATCTATTTCTCCAACTGTAGTTGTTGCAAATTGGGTAACCGTAGGTTGGTTTACTCCTGTGTAAGCACTTACACCAAAAGTGGCCACATCACCTGCTCCAGGTGCTTTTCCGCCAACCCAGTTTGAGCCGGTGGCCCAGGCAGTACTGGTACCTCCCTTCCAGGCAATAATTGATCCCGTTTTGGAAATGGTAATACCAACTGTCTGTTTGGTGACACCGTCCTGGGCCGTAACAACCATTCTGATAAGGGTTGTGCCTGCTGCATTTAGCACCACAGGGTTGGAGGCCACACCGCTGGCAACACCAAGCCCGTTTACCGTAAGTATAGCGTTCACATCAGAGAGAACCGTAGTAACGGAAACGCTGGTAGTATGCGGACTCACCATGGATGTATAATTTAGCGTATATGGACCTGCACCGTTTGCAAGCGTGGTATTGGTACTTAAAGCTATACTGGTTATTCTTGCATTGTTTGACCCATTTTTGGAAACGGTAATATTATAGTTTTTTTGCGTACCGCCGGTTGATGTAACTGTAAGGGTAAAAGTAGTGGTACCAGCTGCATTGAGCGGTACCCAAATGGAAGCCGTTTTATTCATAACCTGGGTAGTGGCAATCGTAGTTCCGCTTATAAATATCGTAGCATTTGG
>JANYAB010000810.1 GCA_025355225.1 Bacteroidota bacterium | reverse complement strand
CATTGGGGCAAACTTCCCTTACCCCTGTCTTCGATCGCCCGGCAAGAATTATCCGGTTTGGATGCCATAGCTGGATTAAGCCCTTATTATGCAAAAATAAGTATTCGCCAGGGCGCGGGCAAACCGGCAAAGCATTTTGATAACTCGGGCACCGTAATTATTGAGCCGCAATACTTTGATGTTTTTAAATACAACTGGCTTGAAGGAAATGCAGCTACGGCTTTAAAGGCACCCTTCGCAGTGGTGCTCACGGAAAGCAAAGCACGTAAATATTTCGGCCCGACCCCCCTGGATAAAATTGTTGGAAAGGAAGTGATTTATGATGACTCCCTTACAGTCAGGGTATCGGGTATTGTAAAAGACTGGAATAAAAACACTGATCTTGCTTATACCGATTTTATTTCCTTTGGTACCATTCAAAACAGCTTTTTGAAAAATAATATCGTTCTGAATTCTTGGGGAGAAGGTGATATGTCAACCTGGGTTTTTGTAAAACTGTCCAAAGGCACTATACCAGCACAAGTAAATGCCCGAATGGCGGACCTGATCAAAAGGCATACTGATCCAAAATTCAAACTATCCCCCTGGCTTGAACGCTTATCAGCTATCCATTTTAATGCTGACGTAATAGAAAACCCTATACGAACTGCCCATATGCCCACCTTGTACAGCTTAATGGGGATCGCTTTATTTATCTTGATTCTTGCTGTCATTAACTTTATAAACCTGTCGACAGCCCAGTCTATTCGGCGGGCCAAGGAAGTTGGTGTGCGAAAAGTATTGGGAAGCAGCCGCACCAGCTTGATCTTCCAGTTTTTAACGGAGACCCTTATGCTCACATTTTTTGCCGTATTGTTGGCTGTATCAATGGTGGGGCCTGTTCTTACTGCTTTCAGGTCGTTCATTCCAACTGAAGTAAAATTTCATCTTTTCAACCCGTCGACATTGATTTTTTTACTGTTGGTTACCGCAGTCACGTCGTTACTGGCGGGGCTTTACCCCGCAAAGGTCTTATCTTCTTTTTTACCCGCACTAAGTTTAAAAGGCGCCGGAGCGCAAAGAGGTGGCGAAAAGTGGATGTTGAGAAAAGGATTGATTGTTTTCCAGTTCACAGTATCACTGATTTTTATCATCGGCACCATAGTCATTACCAGCCAACTAAGTTATGTGCGTAATAAGGACCTTGGCTTTACTACCGATGCCATTATCACTGTGGAAACACCAAGAGGAGAAGGTCTTCCAAAAGTGAGGGTAGTGGCAGAAAAGATCAAGCAATTATCCAGTGTTAGCAGGGTTGCCGCCGCATGGGCGACCCCGGGAAATGCCGCGGGTATGCGGATAAAATTTAAAAGTACTGATATGAAAGAGACTGCGGTTGCCCAAGTTGATGGCGACGAGAATCTTATACCATTATATCAAATAAAATTATTGGCAGGGAAAAACCTGGCACATTCTGATAGCGTGAACCAGTTTGTTATTAATGAGACACTGTCACGGTTGATGGGTTGTAAAAGACCGGAAGAAGCTATCGGGAAGACAGTCTACTGGTTTAATAAACCTTACCCGGTTGTAGGAGTTGTAGTCGATTTTCATTCCAGCTCGTTGCACGCGCCCATTATGCCGCTCTGTATAATAAACAGGGTGGATCGAGAGGGTACGCTCACGATTAAACTTGCTACAAAAGGGAAGCAGTCCGATGATCTAAAAGCAACGCTTACGCAGATTGAAAAAACATGGAAATCTGTTTATCCCGCCGGAACTTTTGATTACAGGTTTTATGATGAGTCATTAGCTCTGGCTTATGAGAAAGATCAGCAAACGGCCACACTGATGAATACAGCCATGGCCATTACTATTTTTATTTCCTGTATCGGCCTTTTTGGACTTGTGCTTTTTACCGCTGAAAAAAGGGCAAAGGAGATTAGCATCCGAAAAATATTAGGGGCCAGTGCAGTAAATATTGCCGCTATGCTGAGTATGGATTTTGTAGTACTGGTAACTATAGCACTTTTTATTGCATCGCCCATAGCCTGGTATTTTATGAACCAATGGTTGCAGGGTTTTGCTTACCGCATCAATATCAGTTGGTGGATATTTATGCTGGCAGGTTTGGGAGCCATTTTTATTGCATTGCTCACGGTAAGCTTCCAGGCAATTAAAGCGGCTTTGATGAACCCGGTGAAGAATTTGAAAACGGAGTAGTTTAGTGACCCATCCGAAGGATGCCTTCGGAAAGGTTGGAGATTGCTGAATGCAACATTAACCTGACCAAAAATGTCTAATGAGCCAATAAAGCTCACAAACCATGATAAAGAACTATTTAAAAGTCGCCTGGCGCAACTTAGCCAATCAAAAAGTTTTGACATCTATCAATGTCTTCGGGCTCTCTGTCGGAATTGCCTGTTTTATACTGTTTTTATTGTATTCAGTAAACGAACTTTCGTTCGACCGGTTTCATAAAAATGGGAAAGATATTTACCGGGTATACGAATCGACCAAGGCAACAAGTAGTTCCGGGAATACTGTTTCAACCGCTATGCCGCTTGGGCCTACCCTTAAAAAAGACTTCCCCGATGTGGTGAATTATATCCGCATAAAACAATTACCTATTGAAAGTTTTATGCGGATCAAAAATTCCAATATCCATGGCGTGAATTTAACATTTGCAGATCCCCAGGTATTTTCCGTTTTTACCTTCCCCTTAAAATATGGCAACCCTTTAACTGCATTGAAGGGTCTTAACGATCTTGTTATCACCGAATCAAAGGCAAACGAGTTATTTGGTACCGCTAATGTGATCGGAAAGACCGTACAGATAAAACTGGAAAATAATTTTCAACCCTTTGTAATAGCTGGTGTGGCGGAAGATTTGCCCGCTAATTCTTCCATCCGTTTTGATGTGATGGGAAGTTTCGCTTTTTTCCAGACTACACAATTTGGCAAGATGTTTAATAACTGGTACACAACCGCTTTTGGCACTTATATCCAGTTACGTCCGGGCGGCAAACTACCGAATGATGCGCAACGCTTGGCTCGCTTTCATCAAACCTATAGCCCCGGCGACAAAACACAGCCCCCAATGACCTACGCTTTGCAGCCGCTCCGTTCCATACATACTAATGCTGACTTGAACGATGCATCCGTAATGGAGAGTATTGATCCAAAAACTATTTGGATAATTTTAAGTATCGCAGCGGGCATATTGATTATCGCCTGCATTAATTTTACAACACTCGCTATAGGGCGCTCTGCCGGAAGGAG
>JANYAB010000796.1 GCA_025355225.1 Bacteroidota bacterium | reverse complement strand
TTGTCTTAATTGTTTATTCTGTGAAGAAGATTTTTTTTCAGAAAGTGGTTTTGATCGAGCCTTTTGATGTTTCGGAAAGTCTAAAAAAGTCTGGTGTTACAGGGGCGTTATTGGCTGAAGAACTAGCTAACCAGTTAGATTCTCTAAAAAAAGACGCGGCAAGGACCAACTATGGCCTTAAATCTCAGTTCGGAGGATACCCTTATATTCATCCGGTAGAGGTCCTTAACAAGGAATCGGATTTTAAGGTCGAGATCGAGGGAGGCGGTATATCACTGGCAACGGCTATAACGGCAGTCCGCGATTTCCTGGGGATAAAGTCAACGAGGGTTAGCGGCCAAGTTTATAACATCGGGGCACAATGGTTCTTGTCGACCAGAATAACGGGTAATCCTTCCGTAACTGTTCCCTTTTCAATGAACAATTTAGAACAGGAAATTTACCATTCAGCCCTATATGTCGAGAGGTGCTCGGAGCCGCAGATTCTCCTACAATCCTTTGCCAACACGGAAAGGCGATTAGACTACGATCGTATCGCTGCTTTGGTTTCCTTTTTAAACCGTACCGAAAAGGATAAGGTAAAGATTGCCAAGAACCATCTGCTTTGGGGGTACCTGCTAGACCGATTGGGCGATTACCAGCGAGCGCATTTTGAATATCAGCAGTCTATTGAATATGATTCCACGAATCCCTATGCATACCTGATGAGTGCCGAAAACAGACGGAAAAATTCGCTGGTGGAACAATCTTTCCCACTTTACAAAAAGGCTCTGGAATTAAAAACAGATGAATTCACTTTATGCGGGTACGGGCTGGGCCTTCTCGCCAGAAAAACGAGGGCCGACACTCTTGAAGCTGTTACCTGTTTTCAAAAAGCACTCCATTATAAATCAGATTGTGTCCAAGCTTACAAATACCTTGGAGATGCGCATCTTTTTTGGGATAATAATCATCTTTCGGAAGATAATATCGCTCTGGGTTTTTATCGTAAAGCATTGGATCTTGATCCGTGGTATGCCGATGCGTCCTTTGCAATCGGAGCAATATTGGTCAAGCAAAATGACACAGTTAATGCGAAGCGCTTGTTCAAAGACATCTATGACGCAAAAAATTCGCCATCTCTTGTGTTCTTCAAATGGGGATATATCTATTTGAGTTTGAATAAGAAGAACTATCAAACAGCAGCGGAATATTATCAATCCGCTATCCGATTAGATAGCAATAATATTCCCGCCTTTTACAACTTAGCCCTTTGTCTTGAGAACATTAATCGAAAACCATTCCGGGATGATTCAGTACGCGCGGTTTCTTACTTCAAAAAAACAGAAAGATATTATCCTTGGTTCAGTGACACTTATAACACATGGGGAAACATGTTGCATAGTCATCAGGATACTCTAGGGGCTCTACATTTGTTCGAAAAAGGGTACGCCTTTGACCAATATAATTTGACGACCTATCTTAATTTGATAGGAACCTATGAGGAGATTGATCTGAAAAATACTACAGATACCGGCAGGATCAATCGTACCAGGATTGTCTACAAGGCAGGAATAAAACAGTTTCCAGAAAACGAAAGGCTTAACAAAAAATTTGGCGAAAGGTGGCTTGATCTAAATAAGCATTACCCTCTGGAAACTAATATGGATAGCGCTGTTTATTATTTAAAACGGGCCTATAATAAAATGCCGCATAGTGTTGACTTTAGAAAAGATCTAGAAATGGCTTATTTGGCTAAGGGCGAATATTTCTATAAAAGAGGCAATTACAAAAAGATGCAGGATGCTACCCACGAAGGATTGGTCATTTTAAAACAGGATACCGCATTATTGAACTCCAGCAAAAGGTGGCTCGCTAAACCGGTACATGTGACAAAATGATAAATATTATCAATATGTGAATTGCTAAGCTGTTGTAGGAATCGATACCTTTGGATTCATCATGCTTGTAGTTTTCAACTTCACAAAAAAGCCTCCAACCTTCGCTGAATGCTTCGTAGCCCATAAGGGAATACTCTCTAACGCTTTTCTTTGGTGGCGGGGAGTATGCCTACTAATACACAACGCTTAATTCATATCCTTCCCACCTTGCAAATCCCTTATATTCCTTTCAATCTCTATCTTATTCCCGCCCTTGGCTTGCGGCAACGCCTTTTGGGCATAGCTGAGCGCCTTTTTATAATCGCCCAATGCGGAGTACCCGCTGGCCATACCTATATTGGTAAAAAGCGTATTGGGGTGTTTGGTGTAATTCATTTTAAATAGCTCAAACGCTTTCTTTGGCTGTTTTGCTATCAACCCAAGGGCGTAGGTGTAAGCCTGTATCTGGCTGGCAAAAGGCATGGCTTTTTCCATTATGTCTGCCGCTTCGGCTTTGCGGCCAAGGCTATCCAGTAGGGCAGCTTTAGTTTGCCATGCGTAAAAACTTTCAGTGCCGCCAAAAGTTACACTTGTAGCACTGTCGGCCCACATTAAACCCTGCTCCAGGTTGGTTTTATTTGCGGCGCAAAAGGCAGCAGCCTGGTTCCATGCCTCCCAGTTTTCGGGCAGGGCTTTGCTGCCGCGCAGTTCCTTTCTGAACGATGCGATCTGTGTTTTTATCACATCAACATCAATTTTAAAGGCAATAGCCAGCTTTTCCCATTCTAATTGAACGGTAGCGCCCGATGGCGTTTGATCAACAAACCGGTAGCTAAGCCACTCCACACTTTTTTCGTTTTTCACCGGCTTTACCTTTACGCGCAAAGCATCTTCTTCCGGGTCATAAAAGAAGTTGCCCCACGATGTTGAATTTTTCGACAAGATGAGCGTGCATTCATCGGGACCATAAGCGATAAAAAAGCCGTATTTACCTGCAGTAAGATCCTGTCCTTCAATTTTAACGTCGGTCGAAAACTCGATGGTTGTATTTTCATTTGCACCGGCACGCCAGGGTGCCGGTTTTTTAGCACCATAGCCCAGCTCATAAAAACCTGCCGGAATAAGTTCACCCCATATATGCCCCTCCCTTTTTTTAACGCCCGGGCGGCTGTAGCGAATGGTAACATCAGTAATGCCGATCTGTTCGCCCACAAATGCCCTTTTGTTACCTCCCAGCGGAAG
>JANYAB010000761.1 GCA_025355225.1 Bacteroidota bacterium | reverse complement strand
ACTCCAGATCGACCCTGCTCAGCTGGAAAGTTATAAAGCTGCACTTAAGGAGGAAATCGAAGCTTCTATCCGTATCGAGCCGGGAGTTTTAAACTTATATGCAGTGGCCGAAAAAGATAATCCCGCCCACATCACGATTTTTGAAATATATGCTAATACAGTTGCTTACAAGGCGCATTTAGAAACGCCTCATTTCAAAAAGTATAAGAGCGCTACAAAGGAAATGATTAAGTCCCTCGAACTCACCGAAACCGTTCCCATTGTTCTTGGGGCGAAGGGGAAGTAAAGCTTGAAAGAGTAATCAGACCATCCCAGGTGCCGAAGGACGCAATTGTTTGAAATCCTTATTTTTTTGTTTGATAATCATTAACGGCCCGTCGTTTTGTTAAATACCTTTGACTAAACTTTAGTGAGCAATTGATGTTAGCAACATAAAGAACAAAAAAGAATGGAAATTAAACGCAGCGGCACGCAACCCTCAGGCAAAGGCCCAGCCGAATATTTTACCGGGCAAGTACGTATTGATCCACTTTTTAGTCCGCCGGAACCGGCCCGCGTGGCTATGGCCCTGGTCACCTTTGAGCCGGGAGCCCGCACTGCCTGGCATACCCACCCACTGGGTCAAACGCTAATAGTTACCGCCGGCAGCGGTTGGGTGCAACGCAAAGGCGGAAAAATTGAAGAGATTCACCAGGGAGATGTTATATACTTCGAGCCGGGAGAAAAACACTGGCATGGCGCTACTGCCACCACCGCATTGAGCCATATCGCCATACAGGAGAAACTTAATGGTTCGCCGGTTGATTGGATGGAACAGGTTACAGAAGCAGAATATAGCAGCTTTAATAAATAAAGAAGACAAACAATGGAAAAACGGGAATTAGGAAATAGTGGCCTGGAAGTATCTGCAATGGGATTGGGCTGTATGGGATTAAGCTTTGGGTATGGCCCGGCTACAGATACCCAGGATGCGATAAAACTTTTACAGACCGCCGTTGAACGCGGCATAACCTTCTTCGATAGCGCAGAAGCTTACGGGCCGTTTAAAAATGAGGAGTTGTTGGGGGAAGCGCTTGCACCATTTCGCAACCAGGTTGTAATAGCGACCAAATTCGGCTTTGAAGCCGGTGAAACCGCAAAGGGTATGAACAGCAGGCCGGAAAATATCAGGAACGTCGCCGAAGCGGCGCTCAAAAGATTAAAGACCGACCGTATCGACTTATTTTATCAGCACCGTGTCGATCCGAATGTGCCGATTGAGGACGTAGCCGGAACGGTAAAAGACCTGATACAGGAAGGAAAAGTTAAGCACTTTGGCCTTTCGGAAGCAGGTGTACAAACTATTCGCAAAGCTCATTCCGTTCAACCGGTTGCTGCCCTCCAGAGTGAATATTCGTTGTGGTGGCGTGAGCCGGAGCAGGAGATTCTGCCAACACTTGAAGAATTGGGCATTGGTTTCGTTCCCTTCAGTCCGCTGGGCAAAGGTTTCCTGACAGGCGCCATCAACGAAAATACTGAATTTGACAAAACCGACTTTCGCAATATCGTTCCCCGCTTTTCACAGGACGCCCGTAAAGCCAACCAGGTGATGGTCGATTTGCTGAGCAGCATTGCAAGGCAAAAAAATGCGACTCCTGCGCAAATAGCACTTGCCTGGCTTTTGGCACAAAAACCCTGGATAGGTCCAATTCCAGGCACTACCAAAGTACACCGCCTCGAGGAAAATATCGGTGCCGTTGATGTGGTACTTACCACAGATGATTTAAAAAGTATAGAAGAGGCTGCCGCTCAAATACAAATACAGGGAGCACGCTATCCTGCACATTTACAGCAACGGGTAGGCAAATAACTAATATTAATTGAAATGAAAAATGTAGTTATTCTGGGAGCCAGCGGTAATATCGCAAAACAGGTCATTGATATTTTAGTCCATAAAGACGATATCAACCTGACCCTGTTTTTACGTAATGCGCGCCGGTTAAGAAACAATGACATTTCCCAAAGCCGTATCGTTGAAGGCAATGTCCTGGATTTTGAGCAGCTTAAGGGCGCTATAACAGGACAGGATATCGTGTATGCGAATCTAGCGGGCGACCTGGAAGCGATGGCAAAAAACATTGTGAAAGCAATGAACGAAACCGGGGTTAAAAAAATCATCTTCATTAGTTCTATCGGTATCTATGATGTTCCTTTAAAACCTGTTTTAAAGCCATACCGAAAAGCTGTCGATGTACTTGAAGCATCAGATCTCGAATACACCATTCTGAGACCAACCTGGTTTACCAGTGCAGACGAATTGAACTATGAAACAACCAGAAAAGGTGAACCGGAGAAAGGGTCGGAAATTTCTCAAAAAAGCCTGGCAACGTTGATTACGAAAATTATTGAACAGCCTGAAAATTACATTCGTCAAAACCTGGGTGTGAATAAAC
>JANYAB010000808.1 GCA_025355225.1 Bacteroidota bacterium | reverse complement strand
ACAAACAATGACACTGCAACTGCCCAATACAGGCATGACGGTAACAACCGATATAGGTGACGCTTTTAATATCCACCCACGGGATAAGTATGATGTTGGCTTAAGGCTCGCTAATAAGGCATTGACTGTAGTATATCATCTGCCTGGTTTCTTCGAAAGCCCATTGTTTAGTTCTGCGGATTTTTCCGGTAGTTATGCAACAATTAATTTTACCAATGCTGAGAATGGCCTGATAGTTAAAGATAAATACGAATATTTAAAAGGGTTTGAGTTAGCCGGGGCCGATCATAAATTTTACTATGCCCAGGCAGCTATTATAGATAATAATAAAGTTAAGGTTTGGTGCAGCCAGGTTCCACAACCTGTGGCAGTACGATATGCCTGGACGAATGCGCCAATCGATGCAAATCTTTTCAGTAAAAAGGGATTTCCTGTCGGCCCATTCAGATCAGACAATTGGAAAGGGTTAACAGAGGGGCATAAATTTGAATAGGAGCGTTGTGAGGATACGACAGTTGGGCACCCCAAAAAAAAGTCAGCACCAATTAATTTAATTGCTGACTTTTAAATTCACTGGGGATTTTACCGGTAACTTTTTTAAATGTGCTATTAAAAGACGACTTGCTTTTGAATCCTACATCCATCGCTATTCCATAAACTGAAAAGGCTTCATATTTAGGGTTTCCAATGCGTTTTATAAACTCCTGTACCCGGTATTCGTTGATAAGACTATTAAAAGATTTAGCAAATTTTTCATTGATCAAACGCGAAAGCTGATGAGGGGTTAAATTAAGTTGCCTTGCTAAAACAGACAGTTTAAGATCACGGTTGGTAAATATTTTCTCTTCATTCATTAAGCTTTGCAATCTGATCATATATTGATTTTCATTATCATTTTTTAGTTGTTTTACAGCTTTATATTTCTTCACAAAATCAGGGCTGATTAATTGGGGGTTGAACATCAGTTTATATGCAATTAAATAAATAAAAGCCGATGTAATAATGGTATATACTTTATTAGCTGCGGGAATATACTTTTGGTGTATAAAAATAATAAGGCACATGGAAAAAATTGCACACAACAGTACAGAGAAATAAATAACTAATAAACGCAACCAAGCGATCCTAACTTTCATTTCAATAACGTAGGGTATATCCCTATAAGAAAGTCTTGCTTGCCTTATCCATCGCAAGCTTAAGACAATGTATATAAACATGTGGATATTTTGTATGGCAATCATTACAATGTCAACTGTTCGGAATCGTAATGAGCCGGATAAAAAAATATTGATGTAATCAAGTTTAATTTTGTCGTCCATTACAAACAATGGAATATTTAATATCAAATTAAATATATAGGGTATGAAGTGAATGAAGTATATCTTCTTCCATTTGAAATTACTATCTGTTACCGTAAGTGTATAGAAATACAGCATGGGGCCCATTAAAAACCTGATGCCAAAAGAGATACCAAATACCCTTGGAATAACCCGGTACAGAGGCGTTGAAGTAATTAAATAGTCGAAATTAGTTATTACCATGACAAAGGTGATCATCATAAATAACGAGGTAGCCACCCGGTTCATTGGATATCTCCTTGTTAATAATGTTAGCACAAATATGCCTTGTGCTATGCTGATAGCAAATAATGCCGACCAAAACATAGTTTATTTCTTAGATAGTCCGAATAACGAAAAAAAAAAGCAGCCCAAGTAAAGTAAAGGATTTTTCCACAAGTACAAAATTATAATTCTGGGATTGATGGATTAGTTTTCACATTCAATTAAGCTTTATAATTGTTAGAAAAAAAACAACCTGTATGAAATTAAAAAGCATCCTGATTTGTATTACTTCAGTTATTTTATTTCACATGGCTGACGCCCAGGAGATAAATAACCTGGTATTCCCGGAAGGAACTGAATTAAATTCAACAGGAAATTTAGGTCATGTTGAAAAAATGGGGCAGGGGTCAACAAAAATGATTTTGATTGCAGATGTTGGGTTTAGCTGGGAAATTTATAAAGATTTCATGACCAGCAATAAAAAACGCTATACCATGTATGCTATAACACTGCCGGGAAGCGGGGATACACCTCCATTGCCTATGCCTGCACCCGGTTTAAGCTATGAAAAACGAACGGGATTAGAAACAATACAATCGGCGCTTTTAAATTTAATCGATAAAGAAAAAATAGATAAGCCCGTTATCGTAGGCAACCTGATAATTGCTTCATGGCTGGCCATGAATACAGCAATAAACTACCCCGGTAAGGTTAGTAAAGTTATCATTTTCGGCGGGATGCCGTATGCAACCTGGCCTTCTCCAAAAGATCCAACAGGCAATACGCCTGTAACATTCAAGGAGCGTGCATCAAATGTTGATTACTATTTGGTCCCAAGAATATTTAAGCTTATGAAACGGGAAACATGGCTGAAAAATTTATTCCAACCTTATCAATATGTAACTGATTCTACGTTAGCTTCAAAATTATATCAAACTTCGGCTACTGTAATGATCCCGGTAATGGCCAGGTATCTATCTGAATTCTACACTACAGACGTCTCGGAAAGCTTCGCGAGTATTAAGATACCTGTATTGGTTTTTATCCCTGGCTTTAATGATCAATATTTTTTAAGTCATCCAAATTCAACAGATAAAAAGTATTTCTGGAGCGAATGGAACAACGCGGGTTCCAATACCAATTTCAAAATTGAAAAGATCCCGGATGCCCGCTTGTTTGTTTGGGTTGATCAATTAGATATTGTCAATAAACGTATTCAAATCTTCCTGGGGTATTAATTGATACATGATCATGTTAATACTCCAATTCATAGGCATAACTACTACTTAAGCAAAACCATCGAATAATAAATATAACTATGACCTTTAAAAATGCTATCAGCTGGTTTGAGATCCCAACTCGGAATATTGACCGTGCGCAAAAGTTTTATGAAACTGTTTTTGATATCAGTATGATCGCTTTGGATATGCCGCAAATACGAATGCGCCTTTTCCCAGTCACTGATTTAATGAACGGAATTAGCGGCGCATTATGCGATAGCGGCGGTTTTCATACTCCATCTGAAGATAAAGGACCGCTGATCTATCTTAATGCAAATCCTGATGTGCAGATCATCCTGAATAAGATAGAGGCGGCCGGCGGACGAATTATTGTGCCAAAAACGCAGATATCCCCGGAGCATGGATATATGGCTATATTTATTGACAGCGAAGGCAACCGTGTTGCGCTACATTCTGTTCCGGAGAAATAAAAGTAATTTTTAATATAAATATAAACTTAAAAATCATGTCCACAATCCATTATATCCTCTCAACAGTTTCAATTGGGTTTGCAAACACGTTTATCGATTGGTTTTTTATCGGTTTTTTGTTTCATAAATTTCAGGCTCTTACTCCTCAAACCTGGCGGCCCGAAAACTATTCGAGCTATACTTACAGTACTTTGCTTTCATTTTTATTCGGGGGCTTGTTTACACTCTTCTATTTAAAAATAGGCTCGCATTATGCGCTTCCTGGTAATTTATGGTCGCAGACCCAATTAGGGCTACTCTGTTTTGCTTGTTTCAGTTTTATCTCAATCGTCAATAATTCAATCTACATCAATTATGATAAAAGATTCGTGGCCGGTACATTGATAGCTTCATGCCTTAATTATATATCGGCAGCTATTATTGCAAGTTTGTTTTATTTAGGATAGTATAACCCCCGTAATGTCGAAGTAAAGTATTACCTGGTGAAATCTAAAAAAGCGACATAGAATTCCCGCTCGGCACATGCGTAGCCTTGATCCCCGGTGCCTTTTCCTTTAGCCAGTTCAGCATAAATTCTGAACCAGGCTCTTCGCTGGCGATATGGCCCAATATTATAAGCGATAAATTATCACCCTTTGCACGGGCATCTCTGACATACTCGGCGGTTTCCCATTCCTGTATTTCGCCGCAAAACACTACATTGGGCTTTACCTTCCCGATGGCCTCGATCTGACGCTGCCCGCCAGCTGCCCCTGGCATAAACAGCACACGCCTGACAGTTTCTTCCATATCGCCTATATACCGCAGTGTACCAGTATGCAGCTTTGTTTTGACATGGGTCACCAGCTCTCTAAGCGTAGTGCTGGGCATAGTCAATATATTGGGTACATCCTGATCTGCATATTGCTGCCATTCCAGTTGGTCAAGTACCCCTTTGGTGACACCATCGGGTTTCATGCGGTGTATATAGTCATGGTTTCTCCACACGGCAATGTTATGCTGTTTTAAAAGATCGGCTTTATACTGATACACGTCGTCGTTTTGCATCCACGAGGTATCATCAGTATGATTGTAAAACGTCGGTTCGTGCGCGATTATAAAATTGGCGCCCAGTTTGATTGCCTTACGAATCACATCAATTGTAGCGAACATAGTAGTGACTATACCAGTTACCTGCGTATCGGGGCTTCCTGCCTTTAGCGTGTCCACCGTACTGGATAAGGCACCGCCGGGCACCTCTTTAATAAATAGATCCATGATCTGCTTTACCGTGTAAGTTTGGTCGGGTTGAACAAAATTTGCTGCTTTGCTCAGTATTGGCATAGTTAATACCGCACCTGCGCCAACCGCTGTGGTTACATTGTAAATGAACTTCCTGCGGGTAAGGCCGCCATGATTAATGGAAAGGTTTTTTTCGGGTGTCATAATTGGTTTGTAGTCAAATCAAATTTAATATTTTACAAGAGCGCTGCTATCCTTATCAAGAAATAAAATTGCCGCCGGGTGCTTGCGCAAAATAGAGGCGGGGCGTCGTTCGTTTATTTCATCAAACAAAGCACGATAAACCGCCATAGCTTTATTTTTTCCCGGAACTATACAGCAAATATATTTGCCTTTTATCAGTGTCGGAATAGTTAGCGTGATCGCATGGGTAGGCACTTCACTCAACCCGGGAAAGCAGCCATCGTTCATTTGCTGCTGCCGGCATTCCATATCAAGATCGACAATTTTAACTTTCAACGGATCGTTAAAATCAGCTACATGCGGATCATTAAAAGCGATGTGCCCATTCTCACCAATGCCCATGCAAACGATATCGGCAGGATACTTAATGAGCAGATCAGTGTAACGGTCACACTCAACTTGTACATCGACCATATTGCTGTTAATATAATTTACCGAACGAAACGGCACGCGCTCAAATAATTGCCGTTTCAAAAATGAACTGAATAATGCGGGATGATTTTGAGGTAAACCGATGTACTCATCCATATGGAAAGCATTAATACGACTCCAATCGATTTCCGTCCTCTCAGTTAACGCTGCTAAAAACTCGTTTTGCGAAGGAGCGGCAGCAAAGATCATGTTGACAAATTCCTGTTCGCTCAATAGTTGAACAATTTGATTGCAAACCATATCGGCGGCGGCATTACCCATAGTTATCCTGTCGGGATATATTTTTGTATCAAGATTTTCAATCTTCAGTTCTTTGATCATGGTTAGCTTTTATAGACGATCTTCCCGTTGATGATAGTTGTATCAATATTAATATTTTCGTCGAAAATCACGATATCAGCATCTTTGCCTGGTTCAAGGGAGCCTTTTTTATCAATTATATTCATAATACGAGCGGGTATTTCTGATCCCATACGCACTGCTTCAATTAATGGCACATCTGCCAGCATAATCATATTGCGCACCAAAAGATCAAAGGTGGCAACACTCCCTGCAAACGATTTGCGGTCGCGCATCTTAGCAACACCGTCTTCCACAATTACTTTGATACCATCCTTAAGGCTGCCTAAAATACTTTCGCTTGGTGGCATTCCGGCTGCCCGCATGGCATCTGTTATTAAGGCTGTTCTTTTAGCCCCTTTTATTTTAAATACCAATTTTAGCAGCGGGGCAGGCAGGTGCACCCCATCCGCAATGATCTCTACATCCATGTCGTCGATCAGGTAAGCGCTTTCAATAACACCCGCATAGCGAAAAGCGTTCCGCCTTGTCACGCCCGACATCGCGGAATAAAAATGCGTTGCAAGAGTATAGCCGTTATTAAAAGCATCAATTACTTCTTCATAAATAGCATCGGTATGCGCAATGGCTGGCAAAACACCTTTGGATACCATATACTTGCCAAATGCAATAGCGCCCTTTAGTTCAGGCGCGGCGCTCCATCGCTTAATTGATTTAGAGGCAGATAAAATTTCTTCATATTCTGCGGGATCAGGGTCATGTATGTATCGCGGGTCCTGTGCACCACGCTGGTTCATCGCAAAATAAGGCCCCTCGATATGTAATCCTATAAATTGCGAACCTTCTGCATTCTGCTTGTTTGCCTCTTCATAAATAATTAATGTTTTCAGTAGATCAGTTTTTTCACAGCTCAGCGTAGTAGGCAGCATAGCCGTAGTTCCGTGCCGGGCATGCAGTTTGGCTATTCCAAGAAAAGCCTCAACAGTATTATCCA
>JANYAB010000661.1 GCA_025355225.1 Bacteroidota bacterium | reverse complement strand
GGGGTTTATGCGGCAGGGGTTTGACGCGTTACATAATACAGACAGCGCTTATTTTTATTCGCGGATGGAGACAACGGTCAACGCGGATATCTTCAGTCAGAATAATATAGACAAGGTACAGTCATTAGCTTTTAAAGAGCGATTGCGGGGCATAGAAGAGGATAGAATGAGAGCAGACTATCAAAGCCGGCTAAAACAATATGCTTTGCTGGCAGCATTTGCCGTATCTCTTGTTATTGCCTTGTTTCTTTACAAAAATAATCTTCATAGGAAAAAGGCAAACGCTTTGTTGCAAATTCAAAACCATCAAATAGAACGTTTTTATACAAATATCAGCCACGAATTCAGAACGCCGCTTACCGTTATTTTAGGGATGACGCAAAAAATTGCTGACAGCCCGACAGAGCACCTGAAAGATGGAACAGAAATGATTACGCGAAACGGGCAAAGCTTATTAAAGCTTGTGAACGAGATGCTGGATCTGTCGAAACTGCAAAACGGCAAAATGGTTCTTAGCAACATTAAGGGAGACTTAATTACTTTTTTAAGGTACATTGTAGAATCTTTTCACTCATTATCCGAGAGTCAGAAGAAACAACTGCATTTTTTATCAGAAACGGATGGTTATACCACCGAATATGATGCAGAAAAAATGCGCCAGATAATTTCTAATTTGTTATCCAATGCCATTAAGTTTACACCCGAAGGCGGCAATATTTATATTTCAGTAAATTCAAAAGGGGATCCCCGAAAAGAAAATGCAACTTCATTTGTTATTAAAGTAAAGGATACCGGCATAGGCATACCCCAAGATAAACTGCCCTTTATTTTCGACCGTTTTTATCAGCTTGATAACAGCAATACCCGGGCAGCTGAAGGTACAGGTATCGGGCTTTCGCTTACTAAAGAATTGGTAAAATTGATGAAGGGCGAAATTTCTGTAAAAAGCCCGCCGCCCGGTGCAAAAAAAGGCACTGAATTTACCGTAGAACTTCCCTTTAAAAAATTACCGGCCAGCGATGAAATGATTGCACAACCCTATTTGAATGAACACAGCAAAAATATTTTTTTCAATGAAAGCCATGCACCAAACAAAAACGACGAAATATCAATTGGAAAAGATAAAAGACCGCTGATATTGTTGGTTGAAGACAACGCAGATGTGGTAACCTATACAGCATCTTGTTTGCCGGATTACAGGCTTGCAGTAGCGAGGGATGGGATAGATGGATTTGAAAAAGCGGTGGACATTATACCCGATTTGATAATTTCTGATGTGATGATGCCACGTATGGATGGTTTCGAATTATTAAGAAAAATAAAGGCAGACGAACTAACAAGCCATATCCCCGTCATAATGCTTACAGCTAAAGCGGATAATGAAAGCAGGATGGAGGGGATATCTGAGGGTGCTGATGCATATTTGGAAAAACCTTTTAACAACGAAGAACTACAGATACGTGTAAGGAAACTGCTGGAGCTTAGAAAAACCCTGCAAATGTTTTACTTAAAAAAAGCGGGCCTTTCCAACATGCCACACCTTATAAATGGATCAAATGACGGCTTTGAAGGAATTGCGGCAAAAGCTGAGGATAAGTTTGTAATTAAAGTTAGGGAAATTGTGGAAGCGCATATTTCGGATGCTGATTTTAATTTAGAGCAATTATGCGGGGAAGTATTTATGAGCCAATCTAAGTTGTATCGCAAACTTGATGCGCTCACAGGGTGCTCTCCCAATAAATTTATCCGTATTATCAGGTTAAAAAAAGCAAAGGAATTATTAAAGGATAATGAAAGCAGCATATCTTCAGTTGCCATTGATTGTGGCTTTAGCGATCCGGGGTATTTCGCCAGGGTTTTTAAACAGGAATTTGGTATTACGCCAAATGAGTGGAGAGCAGATGTTAATTAAGTAATTCTACAGATAAATATTATGGTTATGTTGAATAGCGTATTGGCAAATTTTTATGAACGGGATATCCGTAAGCTGATCGAAGAAGTTAACTTATTTAAAAATGAAGAAGATCTGTGGAGAACCCGGGGATCTGTAACGAACTCAAGCGGCAACCTTGTATTACATATAATTGGCGGCCTGAATTATCTCATCGGAACTACACTTGGACAAACAGGATATGTTCGCGACCGCGATCAGGAATTTATTAGGAAAGGCGTGGAAAGAAAAGAGCTCGTGGTCCAGCTGGAAGCACTTATTCCGATGATCAACAAAACGGTGAACGCGCTTACTCTGCAGGATATGGAGGCTGAGTACCCGATATTTTTCGACAAACCGAATACCTCTACCAACTACGTGTTGGTTCAGTTGCTGCTTCATTTAAATTATCATCTCGGACAGGTAAATTATCTTCGCCGCATCTTTGAATAAACCGGCAAGGATTTCTGTTAACCGAGTGTCGCATATGGACTATACTATCAGTAGTTTTGCAATCCGCGAAACGAGAAAACAAAAAAGCCTCAAATCTTTCGACTTAAGGCTTTTGACTTGTTTTGTTGCCCCGACAGAACAAAAGTCGAACCACTTTTAATGTTCCGGGCTGTATAAATTTTCTTCTTTTCAATATCGTTTTTTTTACGGAAACTATTATTTCCTTAGCTCATTTATCACCACTTCGGGAGTAAGCGCTTTATGATCTTTCTCCACCACTAAATCTTTTTTAAGAGAAAAACTTGCCTTTTGCTTAATATCGAGAGATGAAGCCCCAACTTTTACGGTGTATTCACCCGCATCGGCGATCCATGCCGAAGAGTCAGTGCACGGTGTGAAAAGGCCGAAAATTCTACCGAACGGCCCAAAACGATAATAAAAAATATTTCAAAAATATTCTTTTTAACTTAGCTCCTATGCACTAATAAAGCCATAAACCATGCTGAAAAACTATCTCAAAACGGCCATCCGTAATTTGTTAAAAAACAAATTCTATTCGCTGATCAATATTGCCGGGTTAACCGTTGGCCTGGCCATTGGCATCATGATATTGCTTTGGGTGCAAGACGAATTGAGTTTCGATAGTTTTCATAAAAAAACACCGAATATTTACCGCCTCGAGCTTTTTGGCGGAACGGGCGCCACCCGGCAGATTTGGCAGCTCGGGGTGGCGCCGATTGGGCCGCTTTCAAAACAAGCGATGCCGCAGATAGAAGACTTTGTACGGATAAGAGCCATTGATGACGCCGGTACTTATAAGTATCGCGATAAAGTTTTTGCAGATGAAAAAGCAGCCTATGCAGATCCCTCGTTCTTTTCGGTATTTGATTTCACGCTGATACATGGTAATCCAACAAATCCGTTCCCGAATGATAATTCGGTGGTGATTACACAAAAAACCGCTGAAAAATATTTCGGCAACGAGGATCCGCTTGGCAAAGTCATCTCGGCGAATGGCAGGGAAAACTTTACGGTGAGTGGTGTGATCAAAGATTTTCCGGACAATTCGAGCATCAATTATGATATGATCATGCCCTTCAGCTACCAGGTACACCGTCTGCTGGCTGGTCCCAAAATTGACCTCAATAGCAATTTTATGTGGTATGGCTACGAAACCTATTTGCTGCTGAAACCCGGCACCGATCTGAAAAGCCTCTCCTTAAAAATAAACCATGTGCATCTTGCCCATGTGCCCCAGGATACCGATGCCGATTATTTGCTGCTGCCCCTGGCAAAAATGCACCTCTACAACGCCGACCTAACCGACAAAGGCATCGGCACCGTAAGGATATTTATGATCGTGGCGCTGCTGATATTGGTTATTGCCTGCATCAACTATGTAAACCTGTCTACGGCCCGCGCTATGCTGCGCGCGAAAGAGATCAGCATGCGCAAAATTGTCGGCGCCGCAAAATGGCACCTGTTTATGCAGTTTATTGTGGAAACAGCTTTATTGTTTTTGCTCGCTGCCGCCCTGGCCATCGGGCTTATATTTGCACTAATGCGGGTATTTAACCAGCTATCCGGCAAACAACTGGCATTTAACCTTGCCGATTACCGGATCTGGCTGATAATGCTGGCAACAATTGCCGGCACATTGGCAGCATCGAGCATTTACCCGGCTCTGCTGCTTTCTTCTTTCGAGCCGCTGAAAGCCTTAAAAGGCAAGATATCCGCAGGGGTAGGCGATGTGCTGTTTCGTAAAATGCTGGTGGTTACACAGTTTGTGTTTTCGATTGTGCTTATCGTCGGCACCATCGTTATCACGGGCCAATTAAACTACATCCGGTCGAAGGATCTGGGCTACGACAGAACAAATGTGTTTACGTTTGATATGCGCGGTATTGGCCCACATTATGATGCCGTGCGCGCCGAACTGTTGAAACAGCCCGGCATACTGGATGTGACCCGTTGCGATGAACCAATTGTGCATATGGACAGGCAAAACGGTACGCCCGATTGGGATGGCAAACCTGCCAATTCGTTTTTTATCGTTCGTCAGTTGTTTGTCGATAAGGATTTTATATCCTTTTTTAAAATGAAAATGGCAGCAGGCAGGGCATTTAGCGGGGATGAGAGCGACCGGGGTCATTTTATTTTAAATGAGGTGGCTGTAAAAGAGATGGGCCTGAAGGACCCTATCGGCAAACGCTTTTGGATGGCTAATATACACGGCACCATCCTTGGTGTTGTTAAAGATTTTCACTTTGCCTCCATGAAGGAAAAAATCGGGCCGACTGTTTTTGGTTACGAAGGTAAATACCTACCCGGCGTTTACATAAAAACCACGGGCCGCGACGCTGCAAACGCCATCAAAGCCGCCGAAGTCCAGTTTAAACGGTACAACGGCGAATACCCTTTCAGCTACCATTTCCTGGACGATATTTTCAACAACCTTTATAAAGGCGAGCAAACCGAAGGCAAATTATTTAACTACTTCGCGGCCATCGCCATATTTATCTCGTGCCTGGGTTTATTGGGCCTGGCCGCTTACACCGCGCAGGTACGTACCCGCGAAATAGGAGTACGCAAAGTACTTGGCGCCAGCGTAAGCCACATCGTAAGCTTGCTTGCGCTGGATTTTGTAAAACTGGTATTTATTGCCATCATAATAGCAACGCCGCTGGCCTGGCTTGCCATGTACAAATGGCTGCAGGCTTACGCTTACCGCATCGGCATCAGCTGGTGGGTTTTTGTAGTTGCGGGAGCAATTGCGGCAGTCATCGCATTTGTGACGATAAGTTTTCAATCCATCAAAGCAGCAAGGGCGAACCCGGTTAAGAGTCTACGGGCGGAATAGGATATAGACGGTACAGAACATATCAGATGGGTGCTGATAGCGGGCATGACTCCAACCTTCGACCTTCGGGTTATAATTGACTCGCCCTTGCATTATCCCCGCCGGTAGAAAAATTCCGCTAAAATTTACACGTAACGAGACTGTTACGATTTGATTTGCAAGCCTTTGCCCCGAATTATTAAATTTGAATAAACCCTTTAACTATGAGCCACATCAACAAAGAAGACATCAAGCAGGAAGTGTTCGACCTGTATGATGATTACGCACACAACCGGCTCGACCGGCGAGCTTTTGTGCAAAAACTGTCTGTTTATGCAGTTGGCACCTTAACCGTACCCGCACTAATGAGTTTCCTGATGCCCGATTATAAAGGCAACGTGGAGATAAAGCCCGATGATCCGCGCTTAAAATCCGAATACATCACTTATTCCTCTCCAAAAGGCGGTGGAAACATCAAAGCATTGCTATCGAAACCTGCTGATGCTAAAAATAAACTCGGCGGCATCGTTGTGGTGCACGAAAACCGGGGTCTGAACCCATATATTGAAGATGTGGCCCGCAGAGCTGCTCTCGCCGGATTTATCACCCTTGCGCCCGATGCCCTTACACCCCTTGGCGGCTACCCGGGCAATGACGATGCGGGACGTGACATGCAAAGTAAAAGGGACAAAGGCGAAATGGAGCAGGATTTTATAGATGCCTTCTATTACCTTAAAAACAATAAAGACTGTAACGGCAAGGTAGGTGTTGTTGGCTTTTGTTATGGCGGCGGCATAGCCAATATGATGGCCGTCCGCGTACCCGAACTGGCGGCAGCGGTACCTTTTTATGGCAGTCAGCCTGCGGCTGATGATGTACCTAAAATAAATGCACCTTTGTTGCTGCACTATGCATCGCTGGATACCCGGATCACCAGCGGCTGGCCGGCTTACGAAGCTGCTTTAAAAGAGAATGGTAAAAAATACCAGGCCTATATTTACGAAAACGTAAACCACGGATTCCACAACAATACCACACCCCGCTATGACAAAACCGCCGCCGACCTTGCCTGGACACGTACCATCGATTTTTTTAAGGAGCATTTGAAATAGTTTGCAGTTTGCGTGGGTTTCGGGAGTTTTCGTGACAGTAGTTTGTCACAGAGTGCCGATTTTTAAAGCGTTGATTATCAACCCCAAGCCAAAATGGCTTAATTTGCAAGATATTTATAATGAGGTGTTTAGCGGTGTTTATTTTTGTTCAGTGCGGTGGTGAACGTGAACAAGATTGTGGGATGGAGAGACGATAGTCAATAGTAAATGGTCCATAGTCGATGGAGTTATTTATTGCTATGGACTATCAACCAGTTATCTATTGCTATGGGCTATCAACCATGGACTATGGTCCAGTTACCCCTTTCTCATGGAATGTAATCATCATTTAGTCCCTTTCCCTTAAGAATTTGCAGCATACATTTTTCAACTCTCGACTCCCTGGTTTTGGATTGTTTCGGTGCAGAAAAATAAAGCAGGTATGCTCTTTGCCGCCCCGGCGTCAATGCCTCAAAAGCAGTTTTCAATGCAGGGAAATTATCTAATTTACTTTGAAATTCTTCAGGAACGGCAAAATCTGCGGTTGTTTTGAGAGCCACCTTCACACCGGCTTTTTCCACTTCAATGGCTTCATAGATATAGGCTTTCAGTATGGGTTCCATCTCCACTATTTCCCGGACAGAAGTGAACTTGATCCAGCGCCCCAACTGCGTATTTTCCCCTGGTGCGATCAGGATACCCTCGGTATCATATAACAAGGCCCCTTTAAAAAAACTAAGCGCACAGCTTTCTTTCAATTCACCTATTATAACTATGTTTCTGTCCTGAAATGTGTAACAAGGCTGGTACCATTTCAGTTCTTCGGCCAATCCGCAGTCGAGACAGATCATCCTCAATTTCTCCATTTCTTCCTGCCACCTTTCGGCATTGCTTAGAAATACATCAACTTTTGGGTTCATGACACTATTTCCTGGTCTTTTTTTATTTCATATATTAATTCCACCATTCCGCTTTTGTAGGCTGTTACGTCTTTCAGGTGCAATGCCTGTTCTTGTCCTATTTGGTCAAAAAACAGCGTCCCGTCACCCAAAATAATAGGCATAACTGATAGCCTTATTTCGTCTGCCAATTTTAAACGAATGAAATCTTTGGCAAGCACTGCCCCACCTGCAAGCCAGACATTCTTGTAGTTTGGTTTTAGTCGCTCGTTCACCAATTTGTTAAGATCACCCGAATAGATTTCAATATTCGGTCTGTCAACAGGCAGGTTTCGGTGAGTTAATACAATGGTCGGCGTGTCTCCATAAGCCCAGCCGTAAGATTTTGAAAGTTCCAGAGCGTGTTCGTATGTACGGGCACCCATTACATAGCAATCTATTTTTTTAAGAAAAGCCTCTGCGTCCTGTTCAGTAACCCCGACCCCCTTCTCGTAGTAATCAGATGTTTCAAACCACGAAACGCTATTGTCTTTTTTGGCGATATAGCCGTCCAGACTTGAAACCATGTGTATTGTGATGTTAAATGAGTGTGCCATCATTTATAGGTCTTTGTAAATATTCGTTTCCGTCTTTGTTATCACTATTATGTCTTTGCAGCAACCCCAAAACAATGGGTGTAACCATTATCTCATTTTCTTCTCCCTGTCTGCCGGCCGGCGGGGAATTTACTCATCCTCCAACCCCTTCCCACTCAGAATTTGCGGTATGTATTTCTCCACCCTCGACTCCCGGGTTTTGGATTGTTTAGGTTGAGAAAAATAAAACAGATACCCTCTTTGCCGACCCGGCGTCAAAGCCTCAAAAGCAGTTTTCAGGGCCGGAATATGATCTAATTTACTTTGAAATTCCTCGGGGATTATGAAGTCTGCGGTTGTTTTAAGGGCCACCTGTAGACCGGCTTTTTCCACTTCAATGGCTTCATAGATATAGGCTTTCAGGATGGGCTCCATCTCCGCTATTTCCAGAAGATTGGTGAACCGGATCTGGCGCGCCGACTGCACATCCTTGGTTTGTTGGATCAGGATACCGTTAGGATCATTTAACAATGTGCCTTTAAAAAATAAAAACGCACAATATTCTTTAAATCCGTGTATTAAAACTATGTTTTGCTTGTTCAGGGTATAACAGGGACAACCCCACTTTAATTCTTCAGTGAGCCCGCAATCGAGACAGATCATTCTTAGCTTCACATATTCGTCCTGCCAACGGGTATCCTTATTAAAAAACCAGTCAACTTTAGGATTCATGCTATTCATTTATTGATAAGTTCAAATTTAACAATTAGTTTTCGCCGCTGCCGGAGATTGCACCAGCAACGACGAAACTTGTCTTTTTTCGACATACTACCACTGCTTCATAATATTGAACATCCAGCGGATGCCGAAGCGGTCTTTGCAGGTGCCCCAGTACCCCCAGAATTCGTCGTGCGGCGGCACTCCGTCTGCTCCGCCTTCCGCGAGCTGGTTGTACAACTTATCCGCTTCTTCTTTGGTGTCGGGACTCAAACTGATGGTAAAATTGTTTCCTTCTACCAGTTTTTGTCCCATACTTTCCAGCATATCGGTTGCCATTATTTGTATGCCGCCAAGTATGGGCAGGGCCACGTGCGCTACTTTGTTTTGGTCGGCTTCCGGTAGCGCCGGTGCGCCAGGCTGCTGCGGTGCGTCTTTGAACCGCATTATTGGATTTGAGAATTCTGTTCCGAAAACCTCTTTGTAGTGGTTAAATGCTTCCTCCGCATTACCCTGAAAATTTAAATAAATTGCTACGCTTGCCATGATTATGTGTTTTTTATCGTGATTAAATTTTTTGAATTGGAGTGAATCACATGTTGAATGTTTATTAATTAACCGTAGAAATCTTCCTATCCGCCGGTCTCAAATACCACGACAATACAGCGAAAACGGCCAGTACAATAGGAGCAATTATTTGCATCTTAACATCGTTACTTGCAATATGCGAAATCACTGCGCCGGTCATGGTGAAAAATATACCTGCGTAGGCCCATTCCTTAAGCAACCAAAATCCCGGGACCAATATCGCAATTACGCCCAACATCTTCCAGACGCCGATGAGTGAAATAAAGTAAGTAGGATACCCGAGCGGCTTAAACCCCTGAACCGTTTCCTTTAGCTGGAGA
>JANYAB010000635.1 GCA_025355225.1 Bacteroidota bacterium | reverse complement strand
TTATTGATGAGTTTCCCATTAGTATTGATCATTACGGTTACAGGCATCCACTCACCAACCAAAACCAGGTCTGGCTTTTTGTCGCCGTTCATGTCAACCCAAGCAGCATCGGTTACCATACCTATATGTTGTAACGCCGGCGAAGTTTGCAGAGTTCGGTCGGTAAAATGACCCTTTCCGTCATTAATAAGTATATAACTTTCGGGTGTTTCAGGATACCTGCCCGGTATTACCCTGCCGCCTACAAACAGGTCGGGATAGCCATCACCGTTTATGTCTGCTACGCGCACGCAACTCTTGCTGCTGAGCATTTTTGGCAGTGCATCTACTGACCTGGTGAAGCACCCTTTGCCGTCATTCAGGTAGAGTCTGTCCTGTAATAGGGCATCATCCGGCATAAAATTGTGGTAACCTCCTGAACATACATACAAATCGGGTTTACCATCGCCATTTGCATCAAAAAATATAGCATCTGCATCAACGCCCTGTTTATCGGCTTCAAATGCGGGTTGCGGTTTGGCAATAAAACTGCCGTTTCGCTGCTGAATATAGAGCGAACCTGTTCCGTTGCCGCCGCCTACATACACATCTTCCAAACCATCCCCATTTACATCCGCCTTTGCCATGCAAGGGCCCGAAAATGATATGGGATTTACCATCAGCGGCTGCCTTTTAAAATCATTGATTGAACTCTTTTGCTGCTTATAATTAATTGGTGATTTTACCTCTGTAAATATCGGCAATGCCTCTTTCGGCATTTTAACGCTGTTTATTGCATTGCTTTCCTGCAACGTGATCTGCCGGTCACCTTTCACATTTTTAATCGTTTGCGTTTTGCCCTGCTGCCAAATAACACATAACGAATCGATTATATTATTCTGCCCCAAGCCAAAGTGCAATATTGAAGACACCGTAGACTGATACCCACGGGTTGGCATTTGTTCAAGATATTGTTTTTTGTCTTTTACGTAAATAGTAACTTTTGCCCCAAGTCCCTGCGTATTTTTCGCCGCTCCTTCCAATTTGACGCTCAGATAGTGATTGCCATTCTGTTTCGTGGATTGATTTTGATAAATAAACGCAGGCTGATTAATATTATTTACTACCAGGTCAAGGTTGCCGTCGTTGTCAAGGTCGGCATAGGCAGCGCCATTACTATTTGATGGCGTACTAATGCCCCATGCTGCACTTAAATTAGTAAAAGTAAGATCGCCATTATTTTTAAACAGGTAGCTCTTAACCGCCGAGGAAGGCATTTGCTTTACAAGCTCCAGTAAATCACGATTCTGCAATTTTTTGTTGCGCAGGTGATCTCCTATGAACTTCAAAACGTCCATATTCGTAAAATCGCGGGTAAATCCGTTAGATACAAATAGGTCCTTAAACCCATCATTATCGTAATCGGCAAATAATGGGGCCCAGCTCCAATCGGTATTGGATATCCCTGCCAGTTGACCTATCTCGCTGAACGTGCCATTGCCATTATTTAAATGGAGCATGTTGCGCATATATTGATAGTAAAAACCAGAACGGACGTTTAAGTTGAATGATTCATAATTATCAGCGCCCAAAAGTATCTTTTGACGATGATTATCAGCCGGAAGCATATCCAAAGACATAATATCCGGTTTGGCGTCGTTATTCACATCGGCAATGTCGTTGCCCATAGAATATAAAGAAGTATGCCCAAGGTTAGACCGCAGTTTATCTGTAAATGTTCCGTTGTGATTATTAACATACAAATAATCGGGCACTGCGTAATCGTTAGAAACATAAATATCAGGCCATCCATCGCCATTCAAATCTGCAATCCCAGCGGACAACCCATAAGATAAAACAGAATTTTTTAGGCCAGACTGCCTGGTAATGTCATGAAAATGGCTGTTATCATTACGGTAAAGCCTGATGCCTGCCTCCGGATCGGGTGTCTTTAATTTTTCTTTTACCGTAATGTCATCGAGCACACTTAACGGCTCAGGGGCATGATTAACCAAAAGCATATCCAGGTCGCCGTCACGGTCCATATCAAAAAAGTAAGCCTGGGTGCTATATCCCGGCACATCTAAGCCATATTTTCCAGCTTCATCAATAAATTGAGGAACACCGTTTTTGTCATTTCCCTGGTTGATAAAAAGTTGGTTTTCCCTTTTTTCGGAAGGGGTAA
>JANYAB010000803.1 GCA_025355225.1 Bacteroidota bacterium | reverse complement strand
CGCCTTCGCAGTTACAGCAATTATAGGTAGTGCTTTATTTTTCGGTTCTTTTCGAATGATCTGAATTGTTTCGTATCCATCCATTTCCGGCATCATAATGTCCATCAAAACAATATCTATTTTTTTATCATTGTTCAAAATTTCTAACGCCTCCCTGCCGCTTTCCGCAGTGATCACTTCTATGTTAGAACGTTCAAAAACTGCTGTAAGCGCGAAAAGATTTCGCACATCATCATCTACCACAAGTACTTTCTTTGAATTCAGCACATCGTTGTTTGGCCGTATGCGGTCAATCATTTTCAATTTGCTTTCACTGATGAATTTTTTGTCAATATGCAATAAGGTCAAAATCTCCTCAAGCAAGTAAATGTGTGACTCGGGTGTTTTAGCAATAATTTTATGATTTAGCCTTTTTAACTGTATCAGTTCATCCTGGGTAAAATCCCGGGCAGAATGCAGTATAATGGTTGTTTGAGGTTGTTTTAACTGGTTGATCCTATTTAACAAGTCTAAACCATTGGCATCGGGCAATACAAAATCTAATATAATACAGTCAAATGGCTCATTTTTCAACGCTGAAAGGCCTTTTTTAGCCGTGGTCGCCGAAAACACATCCACACTATCATTCGACAAAAGCTCAGACAATCTTTGTAACTCCGCCTCATTATCTTCAATTATCAATACTCTTTTTTTGGCATGACCATGGAAAGCAACTATTCCGGAAATAAGCTCAGCCAAGGAATTATTAGATAACGGTTTTAGACTAAAGCTTTTGGCCCCGTATTTTAATGCCATGACTTTGTTATCTTCGCCGGAGATAAGATGAATTGGTATATGGCGTAAATTTATATCGCTCTTTAACAATTTGAGGATTTTCCAACCGTTGGATTCCGGCATGTTTACATCAAGTGTTATTGCGATTGGATTGTATTTCTGGATACTTTCAAAAATCTCGAGATAACTTATAGCAACCACTACTTTAAGGTTAAGATCGTGTGCTTTGTCAACAAGTATCTTTGTAAAGCGGATATCATCTTCAATCACCAGCAATACTTTGTCTTCAGCAACAATGGTATGACGGTCATCATCCATTATCAATTCGGCTGTATCTATCAAATTGGTTCTAAGGTGTGGGATCGGGTACGTTTCCTTCACCAAATTGGCCATTGATTTCTCTTCTTTATACTTTAACGGCAAGTACAGTGTAAACACACTTCCCCTGCCCAGTTCACTTCCCACGGTGATAGTTCCGCCTAAAAGCTCCGCAAAACCTTTACTGATAGAAAGTCCAAGTCCTGTTCCTCCGTATTTACGGCTGGTAGATCCTTCTGCCTGCTGAAATGCTTCAAATATAATTCCCTGGGTATTTTTGGATATCCCTATGCCAGAGTCTTCAATAGAAAATGCAATTGCAGGTTCTGCTTGGCCCAATGGGTTTTCATGACCGGGCCCTGGCCTGAAGATACTTAGTTTTACACTTCCCTTTTCAGTAAATTTAAATGCATTGGACAGCAGATTTTTCAATATTTGATTCAAACGCTGCATATCCGTTTCCATCATTTCGGGAAGTCCGTCTTCTAATTCGATCTCATATTTAAGATTTTTAGCTTCTGAGATCGGTTTAAAGGTCGACTCGGCAAATGATGCAATTTCTTTGAAACTTACCGGCATCACATCCGCTGCGATCACGCCCGATTCGATCTTAGAAAGGTCAAGGATATCGTTTATCAGCTGGATCAGGTCATCCCCGCACGAGTGAATCGTTTTTGCAAACATTCGCTGCTTTTCTGTCAGGTTTCCTTCAGGGTTTTCAAAAAGCTGTTGTGCCAGTATTAACAAGCTATTTAATGGTGTCCTTAACTCATGAGACATGTTGGCAAGGAATTCCGATTTATATTTAGAGGTTAGCGTAAGCTGCTCGGTCTTTTCTTCGAGCGAGCGCCCTTTGTCATGTAGTTCATCATTAGCCCTTCTCAACTCCTCCTGCTGCGCTGAAAGTTCGCCCGCCAATGACTGCGATTGCGATAACAATTCTTCGGTACGTGTATTGGTTTCGATATTGTTTAGCACGATACCAATACTTTCCGTCAACTGGTCAAGAAAGTCAATATGGGTATCGCTAAAATTCTCGAAAGAAGCGAGTTCTATGACCGCTTTCACATTGTTTTCAAACAGCACAGGCAATATTACCAGGTCGATTGGGGCTGCATTGCCTATACCCGAACTAATTTGAAGATATTCATTGGGTACATTGGCCAGCCGTATGCGCTCCTTATCTGTGGCGCATTGGCCAACAAGGCCTTCGCTGAGCGAAAATTCCTGGTCTATTAATTTGCGGCTTTTCTGAGCATAGCCGGCAAATAGTTTTAATTTCATTTCATCAGAACCTTCGGGCTGTTCCAGAATATAAAATGCGCCGTACCTTGCATTCACCAATTCGGCCAATTCTGATAATACCTTATTTGCCACCGCATTCCGGTCGCGCTGCCCCTGAAGCATCTGCGCAAATTTGGCCAGGTTTGATTTCAGCCAGTCCTGTTCGTGATTTCTAAGAGTCGTTCCCTTCAGGTTGGCTATCATCTGATTTATCGTATCCTTCAGGGCTTCAAGCTCTCCTTTTGCGTCCACACGGATTGTTCTTGTGAGGTCACCTTTAGTTACAGCAGAAGCCACTTCGGAGATCGAGCGCACCTGTACGGTGAGGTTTTGAGCAAGCTGGTTTACATTTTCCGTTAAGTCTTTCCATGTTCCTGACGCACCTGGCACGCTGGCCTGGCCACCCAAACGTCCCTGCACCCCTACCTCGCGGGCCACCGTAGTTACCTCATCAGCAAACACTGCAAGCGTATCGATCATTTCGTTGATAGTATCCGTAAGCTGCGCTACCTCGCCCAACGCATTAATGGAAAGTCGTTGCTTTAAATTTCCTTTTGCAATACCCGTAGCTACCTTGGCAATACCACGGATCTGTCCGGTAAGATTTGATGCCATCTGGTTTACCGAGTCTGTTAAGTCCTTCCAGGTACCGCCAACACCTTTTACGTGTGCCTGCCCGCCCAGTTTTCCTTCGGTACCAACCTCACGCGCTACACGCGTTACTTCGGATGCAAACGAGTTTAGCTGATCCACCATCGTATTAATGGTGTTTTTCAGGTCCATGATCTCGCCCTTTACATCTATTATTACAGTTTTTGAAAGATCGCCGCTGGCAACTGCCTTTGTAACTTCGGCTATATTACGCACCTGCGAGGTAAGATTACTCGACATCTGGTTAACAGAGTCCGTTAAATCTTTCCAGGTACCCGCAACGCCAGGTACAAATGCCTGCCCCCCAAGGTTTCCGTCTGTACCTACCTCACGTGCCACACGGGTTACTTCGGATGCAAAACCCCGTAACTGATCCACCATTGTATTTATGGTTTCCTTCAACTGCAATATTTCTCCGCGCACATCAACCGTGATCTTTTTGGATAAGTCGCCATTTGCTATTGCAATAGATACATCCGCTATGTTGCGGAGTTGAGCTGTCAGGTTGCCGGCCATTTTATTTACAGAGTCGGTTAAATCTTTCCAGGTACCATCAACTCCGGGTACATTGGCCTGCCCACCCAATTGCCCTTCAGAACCCACTTCACGGGCGACACGGGTAACCTCAGATGCAAAACCGCGTAGCTGATCTACCATCGTATTTATGGTATCCTTCAATTCTAATAACTCACCTTTCGCGTTCACGGTAATTTTGCGGGAAAGGTCTCCTTTGGCAACAGCGGTGGTCACCTCCGCAATATTTCGAACTTGCGAGGTAAGGTTATCCGCCATTTTATTTACTGAATCTGTTAAATCCTTCCAGGTGCCGCCAACTCCGGGCACGTTGGCCTGGCCACCTAATTGACCCTCCGAACCAACTTCACGGGCAACACGGGTTACTTCTGATCCGAATGAATTCAACTGATCCACCATCGTGTTAATTGTAATCTTAAGTTCAAGCATTTCGCCCTGAACGTCAACAGTGATCTTTTTTGATAAATCTCCTTTGGCAACTGCGGTAGTTACCTCGGCTATATTTCTAACCTGACCGGTTAAGTTACCAGCCATTTGGTTTACTGAGTCGGTTAAGTCCTTCCAGGTGCCGCCAACTCCGGGCACATTGGCCTGGCCACCAAGTTGTCCCGCCGAGCCAACTTCACGGGCAACACGCGTTACTTCAAAAGAGAAGGAGTTTAGCTGATCAACCATCGTATTGATTGTGTTCTTTAACTCCAAAAGCTCGCCTTTGGCATCTACTGTAATCTTTCGTGACAGGTCCCCTTTAGCAACAGCCGTTGTTACCCATGCTATGTTACGCACCTGGTCGGTAAGGTTACTTCCCATCTGGTTAACCGAATCTGTAAGATCTTTCCAAACTCCACCAACACCTTTTACCCGCGCCTGGCCGCCCAACTTTCCTTCGGTACCTACCTCGAGTGCAACACGGGTCACTTCGGATGCAAAAGAGTTAAGCTGGTCAACCATGGTATTAATGGTTTTTTTCAGTTCGAGCATTTCCCCTTTTACGTCAACGGTGATCTTCTTTGAAAGGTCTCCGTTTGCCACAGCAGTGGTTACACCGGCGATATTACGTACCTGCGATGTTAAGTTACCCGCCATACGATTCACCGAATCTGTCAAATCTTTCCAGGTACCGGCAACACCAGGCACTTTTGCCTGTCCTCCTAATTTACCTTCCGTACCCACTTCGAGTGCAACACGGGTTACTTCGGACGAAAAAGAGTTCAACTGATCCACCATCGTATTAATGGTGTTTTTCAGTTCGAGTATCTCTCCTTTTGCTTCAACTGTAATTTTCCGGGAAAGGTCACCTTTTGCAACTGCCGTAGTTACCGCGGCCACATTACGTACCTGTGCAGTAAGGTTACCGGCCATCTGGTTAACCGAATCTGTTAATTCGGCCCAAACGCCTGCTACACCCTTTATTTTCGCCTGCTCGCCCAATTTACCTTCGGAGCCTACCTGGCGGGCAACGCGTGTTACCTCCATAGAAAATAGCTGCAGCTTGGAAAGCATCTGGTTGGATTCTTTTGCTATTCGCAAAAATTCACCTTTCAAAGGATGTCCGCTAATCTCCAGGGGTATGTGTTTGGACAGATCGCCGTTTGCTACCGAGTTTATCATTCCGGCAATTTCGAGCGTTGGGGAGGTAAGATCAGCGATCAAATTATTTAATGAATTTATACCGCGGGCCCATTCACCCTTAGCATCGGGCAGCTCTATCCTTTTTGCCAAATTTCCGCGTTTTCCTATTGTTATTTCTGCTGAAGAAATTTCGGCTACTAAACGTTCATTCATATCAATAATGTCGTTCAGCACTTCGCATATTCGTCCGTTTATGCCTGCCTGGGTAACCGGCATTCGCACGTCGAGTTTCCCATTTTTTACTAATGAAAGAATCTTTAAAAGTTCCTTCAGATCAAGTGATTCTTCACCAGCGCCATTCAAACCGTTCTGGTGGGACGGGTTTTTCAAAGAGACGTCAATAACGTTATGTTCCATGGTTATAGGTTTTACAATTTTAAAAAAAAATTAAGGGATAATATTTAACAGTATCTGTTATGCTTTTTTAACGTTATGCTATCCCGAAA
>JANYAB010000598.1 GCA_025355225.1 Bacteroidota bacterium | reverse complement strand
AGCACATATGCCTGAGATAGAGTTGCTGACTAATGTGTTTGCGCCTATTGAACGCTGTTTCGACGCGGCGCGGAGTGTTGATCTCCACATGGAATCAACGAAACAAACCGGTGAGCAGGCAATCGCGGGGCGGCTTAGTGGGTTGATCGAACTCAACGAAACAGTAACCTGGCAGGCAACGCATTTCGGCATCCGGCAAACATTAACTTCAAAAATCACTGAATTTGAATACCCATATTATTTCGTCGATGAAATGATTGATGGTGCTTTCAAAAGCTTCAGGCATGAGCACCATTTCAAAAGACTTGATGATCACACAATGATGAGAGACGTATTTGTTTTCGAATCGCCCATGGGTGTTATCGGCAGCCTGTTTAACAATCTTGTACTTAAAAAGTATATGGCCCACCTGCTAAAAGAACGGAACAGGGTTATAAAAGAATTTTCAGAATCCGATTAATGATAGTGAGGAATCAATTGATTTCGGCGATAAATTTAATTATTTATTAATTTATCACTAATCCGTAATAAAAATCTCAAATTAAACTTATATTCAATATAATTTTAATAATTTAATAACTTTAAAGCGTAAAATAAAAGTCTTTTAAATTCGTATTAATTATAAATTGCCCGAAAAAACAAATGAATTGGAATACCTAAAAAAATAAGCAGGTGTTCGCTCAATTCATTACAAAAAAGGAAAACCATACAAAAGACAAATACGTATGTAGAATTTCCGCTTAGCGCAAAAATCCGGACTGTTGAGGATTGAGTATCTCACCATTTGAACAGTCCTGTTTTTTGAGAGATAATATAATTCTGAAACCCTCTAATCCTGAATCACAATCTCTATGAAAAATTTGTTTTTATCAATATGCGCATTACTGATATCATCCATTTCCTTTTCACAAACAATCCCCGCAGGGAATAATTATGTCGAAGAAATTGCCAGAAGAAACCAGGATTCAGGTATAGGCGACACTCTTTCTTCGTTTAGTATTCACCCATTACGTAGTAATAACGGGGATTCAACCCTTCAAGGTCTCGATGCAAGCAAAAACCTTGTTCCCAAACTCAAATTGTTTTCCATCCCTGTAAGCATACAGCTATTACCTTTTAACTGGCTCAATGAATATAATTTAAATAGGCCTTATGGGTATAACAACGGACCTCTATACCCTAATAGAGGATACCAAAGCATGGTCAGCGGTGGTATTTTTATTAAAGCGGGTATACTTAACATTCAATTTAAACCAGAGTTGGTGTATGCTCAAAATAAAAGCTTTTCGACTTTTGCCGATGAGCAAGGTTATAAAGATGTACCACAGCTGTTGTCAGTCTATATCAATAACGCTAACGGTATTGATGCGCCGGAACGGTTCGGCAATAATTCCTTAAAACACTTATACCCGGGTCAATCAAAAATGACTATCATCTTTAAAAATATTGAAGCCGGTGTCTCAACAGAAAATATATGGTGGGGACCTGGCATACAAAACTCAATAATGATGAGCAATTCGGCTCCGGGGTTTTTACATTGGACGTTTAACTCCGTAAACCCTTTAAAAACAGCAATTGGCTCATTTGAATGGCAAATAATCGGGGGTATTTTAAATCAATCGGGATTCCCTCCTTTGGATACAAATAAACTACCTTATGACAGAGGTTTACTTATCCCCAAGCCAGTAGTTAAAAGGTATGTTTCGGCGTTCACAGTTAACTGGCAGCCGAAATGGATCGAGGGTTTATACTTAGGCTTCACGGAGTATGACTACCTGGATAAGGATTCCAGCTACAGCAACAGGAACATCATTAGCAAATTGGTTCCGGTAATTGTTGGCTCGTCAAATAAAGCAAATGCTGTCACAAATACCTCCAATGGAGATGGGCAGGATTTTGCATTTGCAATAAATTTACGCCAGGTGTTAACAAAATACCACGCAGAAATTTATTTTGAGTGGGCGCGGAATGACAGGGCTGCCAGTCTGAGTGATTTCCTGCAGGAGCCCGAGCACTCCAGCGCGTATACGTTGGGTGGAAGAAGAATATTTGAGTTAACAAAAAAACAATTTTTACAGGTAAAACTCGAATTGACGCATTTGCAAAACCAACCCACCTATTTAGTAAGAGCTGAACCCACCTGGTATGTACATCTAACGACTCCGCGAGATGGCTACACCAATGATGGCCGATACATTGGGGCAGGAATTGGTCCCGGAAGTAATAGCTTTATGTTTGATGTCAGTTTTTTAAAAGACCTGAACTCGTACGGAATGACATTTGAAAGATTGGTACACAACAATGATATATACTACAATGCATTTGCGGGTACAGGGATTTTTACCAGGAATTGGGTTGATTTTTCGGATACTTTTTATGCTAACATCAAATTAAAAAGATACCTGGTGTCTGCTGAACTTACACCGGTATACTCTTATAATTACGAGTACAGAAACGGCGATAGCTTTAATTTACACGCCAGGATCAATTTGACCTATTATTTTGAGTAAAATTATTCTCTCTTATAATCCTTATGCACAATTAAGAAGCTGGCGCGTTCTTCCTTATGGAAAGGCACATTCCAGTTGCCTTGGTAGGAGATCTTTACCGGCAATAACTCCCCGCCAAAATTATTCATCTCGATATTCATCTGTACATTAAAACTGAAGAACAGATTACTATACTTCATATCTATATAGCGACCTAATATCTGGAAGGTCCGTTCATCAAAAATGGTGGTTATTTCATTTATCATGACATCATTTGGCGCCGTGCTCGACTTACGTACCACCCTGAAACGATAAACAGGTATCGTATCGAGGTATTTACCCCCGGCAAATTGATAATTGTAAAATTGACGGAATTCGGGCGAGAAAACTTCGGTTTTACTGCTGATAAAAGGTATGCCTTTAACCTTCCTGCCGGGTTCAAATATTAGGGTTTTCAACTTGTCCTTATATGACTCATTTTTACCGCCTGAACCTGTAAGAGCATCATTTTTAGAAAAACCCGTTTTATAGGTATTTGAAAAAACATAGTCGAACATCTCTATGGTATATAACTGGTATTTACCATTTTTTTTATATACGTTTCCGCTGTCCCTTTTAACGATATATTCTATTTTATGATCCATGCCGTTATTAATGTGCTTTATCTTTCGGTACATCCGGCCATCAATTCTATTCTTCTTATCGTAGGTGTAAATTCGATTTTCTGCGACAAAGGCATATGCTTTCATGTCATGAAATGCTTTGTAAAAACTGGTGTCGGCCAGCATGGCATCAATAAAATCCTGTGCGTTAAGTTTATGAGAGCGGATGTTTATGGCAGAATCAATGACTATAGTACGTATAGTATCGGGGTTGAAGCGTTGGATCTGTTGGGCGTAAGCTAAATTGTATGTGATGGCAAATAGTGCAATGAATATTATTTTTTTTGCCATTAATTATAACTTTTTACCATGATCTATGAACCATCAACTAAAACTTAATTCCCTAATTGCTTCAATGCCAAATAAGCCATCAAGCCGGTGCTTAATTGCAACGCTGATTCCTCCACATCAAAGGTGGGTGTATGTACAGATGAGGTGATACCGCGGCTTTCGTTACGGGTACCGAGGCGGTAAAAACAGGAATCCGCTACCTGCGAGTAATAGGCGAAATCTTCGGCTGCCATCCAGATATCCAGGTCGAGCACATTTTCTTTTCCAAGATATTCTTCGGCAAAAGCGCGGGTCGATGCGGTCAGTTTCTCCTCGTTAATAAGGAACGGATATCCTCTCATGATATTAAATTCACAGCTTCCGCCCATGCTTTCGGCAATGCCTTCGGCCATTTTTTTCATTTTAATGTGTGCCTCGCCACGCCATTTTTCGTCCATCGTCCTGAAAGTCCCCTCAAGATAAACCTCATTTGGGATCACATTTGTAGCGCCATTTGCGATCACTTTGCCGAATGAAAGTACCGATGGGCTCTTAGGATCGGCAAAACGGCTAACAATTGTTTGTAAGGAGGTTAAAATGTGAGCGGTAATAATTACCGGGTCGACATTCATTTGTGGCTGTGCGCCATGCCCGCCCTTGCCTTTAACAGTGACATAAAGCTCGTCGGTAGATGCCATGTATTTACCCGCCCTGAAACCCACCTTTCCGGCGTCTATGAAAGGCATTACGTGTTGACCTAAAACTGCCTGTGGTTTTGGATTTTCAAGCACACCTTCTTTGATCATGAGGCTGGCCCCGCCGGGAAGTTTTTCTTCAGCCGGCTGAAAGATCAGTTTAACTGTTCCGGCAAACTGCCCTTTTAACTCCGTTAATATTTTTGCAGTTCCTAATAATGAAGATGTGTGTGCATCGTGTCCGCATGCGTGCATTACACCCGCATTTTGCGATTTGTAGGAAACCTCGTTAGCCTCGGTTATTGGCAATGCATCCATATCCGCACGCAATGCAACCACTTTATCCGATGGGTGATCTCCTTTTATTAATACCACTAAACCGGTATCTGCCATTTTGTGGTATTTCAGGCCCATATCTTCGAGCTTTCTGGCTACAAATGCAGATGTTTCCACCTCGTGAAATGAAAGCTCGGGATGTGAGTGCAGGTGGCGGCGATTGGCCACTACTTCGTCAAAGATATTTTTTGAAAGTTCCTGTATCAGTTCTTTATTCATCTGTACTATCCAGTTTGGGCGGATTAATTTTTTCGGGAATAATAAACATGCCGGTGAACCATTTTTTTAACTCATCTTCCATCTTTTCAGCCTCCAAACGGGTCCGGAAATCGCCTGCACGTACTTTGAAATTAGGTTCGCTATAAATAATATAGGTGCGAATATCGGGAAATTCCGTCTGGAATTTCGCCTGCACACTATAGGCATCTTTGCGGCTTGGTCCTGTAAATATCTGTACCCTGTATCCGGACACGGACGCCATTTCGGCACCGCCTGTTTTATTCAGTTCAAGCCGCCGCGCAGCAAAGGTATCTATCCTTGCGTCCTTAATTACTTCTACCTTACCCCGGCTTTGTGACAAGGCCGAAGTGGCTGAAAACAAGAGCATAAAAAAGCAGTATCCGGTTATTTGCAAAAGTGCCTTATAAACTGATACCGCTCTATTCATTGTATAAATATTTAAACCAGCCCCCTCTAAATCTCCCCCGGTAGGGGAGACTTTTATTTCCACTTTTAAAAAGCCCTCCCTTCCGGGGAGGGTTGGCTGGGGCTTACGCCTGCCCTAAGCCATGGCAATTTTTATATTTCTTCCCGCTGCCGCATGGACAAGGATCATTACGGCCTACCTTATTTTCCACCCTAACCGGGGTAGCCTTTTGTATCTCGCGCAAATCGTCCATTGGTACCCCGTTAGACTCGTGTACCAATTCAGGCTTGGAGGTACGCAGCTTTTTCAGATCCATTTTGGCTTGAGGCTTTGCTTCTTTTATTTCCTCTGGTTCCTGCTGAACCGGTATTCCGCCCCTGAACAGGAAGCTTACCAACTCTTTATTTACATTGGCCAGCATCTGGCGAAACAATTCAAACGCTTCGAACTTGTAAACCAATAATGGATCTTTTTGTTCGTAAACAGCATTCTGTACCGACTGTTTTAACTCGTCCATTTCGCGTAAATGCTCTTTCCAGGCATCATCGATAAGGTACAGAACAACATTCTTTTCAAATGATTTAAATACTTCCGCGCCTTTATTTTCAAGCGCCTTTTTAAGCGGAACAGCAACCTGTATGCCGTGGATGCCATCGGTAAATGGAACCACAATATTTTCCACATACTCGCCACGGGTAGTAAATACATCTTTTAAAACGGGGTAAGCCTGATGGGCGATGCCCTCTGCTTTACGCTTGTAAAATGCGGTAACTTCGTGGAACACTTTTTCAACCATTGCATTGATAGAAGTTGAAGCAAATTCATCTTCATTAATTTCGGTATCGACAGAGAATATGCGGATCAATTCTAATTGGAATCCTTCATAATTATTAACCTCTTTGTATTCCGTAACTACGTCAGCCACCACATCATAAATAGTGTTGTTGATATCTACTTCAAGGCGCTCGCCAAATAAGGCATTTTTACGTTTGGCATAAATAACGGTACGCTGCGAGTTCATCACGTCGTCATATTCGAGCAAACGTTTACGTATACCGAAGTTATTTTCTTCTACCTTTTTCTGAGCGCGTTCAATAGATTTGGTGATCATCGAATGCTGTATCACTTCGCCTTCTTCAATACCCATACGTACCATCAGATTCGATATACGTTCCGAACCGAACAAGCGCATCAGGTTATCTTCCAGCGATACAAAGAACTGGCTCGAGCCAGGGTCTCCCTGCCTTCCTGAACGTCCGCGCAACTGTCTGTCCACGCGGCGTGATTCATGGCGCTCAGTACCTACAATTGCCAAACCACCGGCATCTTTTACGCCAGGGCCTAATTTAATATCCGTACCACGGCCTGCCATGTTGGTCGCAATAGTCACCGTACTTGTTTTACCGGCTTCGGCAACAATATCCGCTTCTTTCTGGTGCAGCTTGGCATTTAACACATTATGCTTTATTCCGCGCAGCTTAAGCATGCGGCTCAGTAATTCCGAAATATCTACTGATGTAGTACCTACAAGCACCGGACGGCCAGCCTGGGTCAACTTTACTATTTCATCAGCTACTGCATTATATTTTTCGCGTATGGTGCGGTAAACCAGGTCTTGCCGGTCATCCCTCACCATATCGGTATTAGTTGGTATTTCAACTACGTCCAATTTGTATATTTCCCAAAACTCACCGGCTTCGGTAACGGCAGTACCTGTCATACCGCAAAGCTTGTGGTACATCCGGAAATAGTTTTGCAGCGTGATGGTAGCAAAAGTTTGTGAGGCGTCTTCCACTTTTACATTTTCTTTTGCCTCAATGGCTTGGTGCAATCCATCCGAGTAACGACGGCCATCCAGTACACGACCGGTTTGCTCGTCAACAATTTTTACTTTGCCTTCGTCAATAATATACTCTGTATCTTTTTCAAACAGGGTATATGCTTTAAGCAGTTGGTTAACCGAGTGTATCCGTTCGGACTTGATAGAGAAATCGCGCATCAGGGTATCTTTCCTGGCAATTTTCTCGTCAATTCCTAAGGTCGATTTTTCGATCTCCGCAATTTCTGAACCTACGTCAGGCATTACAAAGAAGTGCGGATCCTCACCCGAAGCGGTAATCAGCTCAATACCTTTTTCAGTCAGTTCAACCTGGTTGTTTTTTTCATCTATTACAAAATAAAGTTCAGAATCAACTTTTGGCATCTCTTTATTCTGATCCTGCATGTAATAGTTTTCGGTCTTTAATAAAACCTGTTTATGGCCGCCTTCGCTCAAAAACTTAATCAATGCTTTATTTTTAGGCAAACCCCTGTGTGCGCGCAGCAGGGCCAATCCACCCTCATCTGTGCCGGTCTTACCATCGGTAATAGCTTTTTTAGCTTCGTTAAGTACTCCATTAATATAACTCTTCTGGGTATTTACCAGGCGCTCAATTCGTGGTTTCAGTTCGTAAAACTCGTGCTCATCACCCCGGGGAATTGGTCCCGAAATAATTAAAGGGGTACGCGCATCATCTATTAATACAGAGTCAACCTCATCCACCATGGCATAATGCAGTTTGCGCTGCACCAATTCTTCCGGGCTACGTGTCATATTGTCACGCAGGTAATCAAAACCAAATTCATTATTGGTGCCAAAAGTTATATCCGCGAGGTAAGCTCCGCGGCGTTCTTCGGAATTTGGCTCATGCGTATCGATACAATCAACTGATAATCCGTGGAACTCATATAAAGGGCCCATCCATTCCGAGTCACGCCGGGCCAGGTAATCATTCACCGTTACTATGTGAACGCCCTGTCCTGCTAAGGCATTAAGATATGCAGGCAGCGTAGCTACCAGCGTTTTACCTTCACCTGTAGCCATTTCGGCAATTTTTCCCTGGTGCAATACTACCCCGCCTATCAGCTGCACATCATAATGTATCATGTCCCAGGTAACCTCATTTCCTGCTGCCAGCCAGGTATTGTGGTGTGTAGCTTTATCGCCTTTTATTACCACATTTCCCTTACGGGCTGCCAGGTCACGGTCAAACTGGGTTGCGGTAACCTCAATTGTTTTGTTTTCTTTAAACCTCCGGGCAGTTTCTTT
>JANYAB010000530.1 GCA_025355225.1 Bacteroidota bacterium | reverse complement strand
CTGAAGTCCGCCGAGGTCAACACGGTGCTCCCGACCCGGGATGGTTCCATCTGGGCCGGGACGCAAGGCGGCGGGGCGACGTGCCTGCGGGAGAATTCTCTGGAAACGCTGACCACAGCGGAAGGGCTGGGTGGCGACTATGTTTTCAGTCTCTGGGAAGATCGCGATGGCACGATTTGGCTGGGAGGAGGCACCAACGAACTTGACCTAAGATTTGATTCCGACTCGCGGAGTTTTCTCGCGACGCATGACGGCCAGCAGCTTTCAGTTCCTAAAGTTGCCGTTTGGTGAGATAGCGCTTAATTTCCTGAACCAGCAAAATCAACACCCCAAAAGAACTTTGATCCTGTCGGACATATTCCAGTCGGGTTTAACGCAGGATGTTTTATACCGGCAGGTTGCCGACATGATCAAAGCGAAAAAGGTTGACAAATTTATAGGGGTAGGAGAGGCAATAATGAGTCATCAGCAATATTTTGATATTGCGCAAAAATATTTTTACCAGGATACTTCTTCCCTGATCCAGCAGCTAAGTACGCTGAACTTTGACCATGAAACCATACTGATAAAGGGATCGCGCAGCTTTGAGTTCGAACGGATAAGCCAGGCATTAACCTTAAAGGCGCACGAAACAGTGATGGAGATCAGCCTGAATGCTTTATTAAATAATTTAAACTACTATAAATCAAAGCTAAAACCAGGTGTAAAAGTAATGGCCATGGTTAAGGCATTCTCCTATGGCAGCGGAACATTTGAAGTAGCCAATATGCTTCAATACAACAAGGTCGATTACCTGACAGTAGCCTATATTGATGAGGGAGTGGCCCTGCGCCTCGCTGGAATTAACCTGCCGGTTATGGTATTAAACCCCGAGGTTTCGGCATTTGATATGTTGGTTGAATATAAGCTGGAGCCCGAAATATTCAGCTTCAATTTACTGGACGAATTTGTTAAATATTCGCAGCTGCGCAATTTAAGCAATTACCCGGTTCACCTTAAGATAGACACCGGCATGCGGCGGCTTGGGTTTGAAGATTTTGAAATTGAAACCTTGTGTGATATGCTGGAAGAAAACCGGTATATCAAGGTGCAATCTGTTTTTTCGCATTTAGCTGCGAGTGATGCCAAAGAGCATGATGATTTTACAAAAAGCCAGATTACCAGCTTTGAGAAGGCCTATAAAAACATAGAGGACGCACTTGGATACAAGGTGATTAAACATATAGTAAACACATCCGGCATCATTCGCTGGCCCAGGGCACATTATAATATGGTTAGGCTCGGCATCGGTTTATACGGAATTGACGCTGCCACCCCCGCCAGCTCCAATGCCTTGCAACCTATCGCCACGTTAAAAACAAGCGTGTCGCAAGTTAAAAAAGTAGTTAAAAATGATACCATTGGTTACAACCGCAATGGCAGTCTGCAAAAAGATGGGAAAATAGCCACGGTAAGGATTGGCTACGCCGATGGTTACCTGCGCGCGTTCGGCAACGGTGTTGGCACAATGATGATAAAAGGGAATCTTGTACCTACCGTAGGCAATATATCGATGGACATGTGTACGCTAGACGTAAGTAATATTGACGTGAAGGAAGGGGATGAAGTAATCGTATTTAACGAAGAGCAAAGGATAGAGGAGCTTGCCCGGCAAATTGGCACCATACCTTATGAAATATTGACTAATATTTCGCAGAGGGTAAAAAGAGTGTACTTTTATGAATAGAAATACACTATCGATATGAAGAAGATTTTTGGGGCCTTACTACGATATTTTATTAAGGGACTAATAGTAGTTGTACCCATTGGCGCTGCGGTTTATTTAATCTATTGGGCGGTATCAACCCTTGATAGTGCCCTGAATTTAAGCTATATTTTATGGACAAACAGCAAAGGAAAACCTATTTATATTCCGGGGTTGGGGATATTAAATGTGTTGATAGTTATTTTAATAGCCGGCATATTAGTAACCAACGTAATAACAGATCCGATAAAGCGCTGGATAAACCGATGGATAAATCGTTTGCCCATATTTAAATTCCTCTATTCGTCCATAAAAGACCTTACAGAAGCTTTTGTGGGAGAGGAAAAGAAATTTAATGAACCGGTTTTAGTAGAGATAAATGAATTTGGCTTGAAAAAGATCGGTTTCCTTGTTCAAAAGGATTTGTCCAAACTAAACCTTCCGGGCGAAGTAGCTGTCTACTTCCCGTATTCCTATTCATTTGCGGGGCAGGTGGTTATTATATCGGCTGATAAGGTAAAGCCTATCGATAAAAGCGCCGCATCAATGATGAAATTTGTTATTTCGGGTGGGGTAAGCGGGTTAGACTGATACTTTTTATCAAACTGAGGCGGCTTGCAGCTTTAGCCCACTTGTTTTAATTCGGACGCATCCCTTAATTTATTTCCTTTGAAACTTCTTATCGCCAGCCCGGCGCTGATCAGCATTAAAATTGCTGCCAGGATATATGGAGCACCCGGAAAATAAAGGAAGGTGTTTTTGTTGGTGAAGTGATAAAAAATATAACTAAATATAAGCGGCCCTATAATAACACTCATACTGTTAATTATTGTAATTGCACCCTGCAATTCGCCTTGTTCATTTTGGGCCACTTTACTTGTGGTTAATGCCTGTAAGGCGGGCCCCGATATCCCGCCCAGGCAATAAGGGATAATAAACAAGTACATCATCCAGCCCTGGCTTGCAAAAGCGATCAGTGTTAAACCCAGCGCATATAAAAGCAAGCCCGCAACAATATTTTTTCTCTGCCCGAATTTTGGAATGGTGTATCTTATTAATCCTCCCTGTATGCCAACGAGTACCACCCCGATAAAAATACCTAAGGTGCCCACACTGCTCAAAGTCCAGTGGAATTTTTCAAACAGAAAAAATGATAAAAGATACTCCACAGCTTTCTGACCAATATATACTAAAGTTATAGCCCACATTAATGTGGCTAAGTCTTTATGTTTTGTGCCCATTCTTACCAATGCGCCGATCGGGTTCGCGCGCTTCCATTCAAACTTACGGCGGTGCCTGCGCGATAATGACTCAGGTAAAACAAACACACCATAAAGGCCATTAAAAAAAGCAAATGCAGCTGCCGCGATAAATGGGAATTTAATATTAAGAGCGCCAAGATAAGCGCCCATCCCAATACCGATTATGAACCCGAAACCCGATGCCGCCCCAACCAATCCAAAATTTGCGGCTCTTTTATCACCGGTACTTACATCGGCAATATAGGCTGTTGCAGTAGCGTTACTCGCCCCGGTTATACCGGATATAAAACGTCCAACAAATAGCCACGCTATCGTTGGCGCGAATGCCATAACCAGGTAGTCAATGCTGAACCCAAAGAGCGATAATAGCAGAACAGGCCGGCGTCCATAGCGGTCGCTGAGGTTGCCAAGGATGGATGCAAAAACCAATTGCATCGTCGCATAAACAAAGGTTAACCAACCACTGTATTTCGATGCGGTGCTTAAATCTATGTGTCCAATTGTTTGTAATAATTTGGGTAGTACCGGTATAATAATACCCAAACCCAGCACATCAATAAAAATAGTGATGAAAATAAAACCAAGTGCAGCAGAACGTTTAAGCTTAGGTTTTTGATCCATACTCAGGAAATACTAACGTTCAAAATAGCAGGTTGTTTAAACAGCAGGTTTATTTTTCTTAAAAGATAATACGGCCAATATAGCGCTTAAAAGCATCAAAACAGAACCTATAACAAAAGGGGCGCCCGGAAATTGAAAAGGAGCGCCCGGTTTGGTGAAATAGTAAAAAGACCAGGTCATTACGAGCGGGCCGAAAATAGTGCTTAAACTTACCAGGCTTGTCAATCCGCCCTGTAGTTCACCCTGTTCATTTGCCGGGACGCTGTTGCTCATATATCCCTGCAATGCAGGACCGGCTATTCCGCCTAAACAGTAAGGAACTAAAAAAGCAAACATCATCCAGCTTTTGGACGCAAATGCAAATAAAATTAAACCGGCGGTATAAAGCAGCAGGCC
>JANYAB010000518.1 GCA_025355225.1 Bacteroidota bacterium | reverse complement strand
TTACCTCAACATTAGTCAGCCTACTCCCATATCATTAATAAATCCTAAAATCCTTCCTGTAAAAATTTAAATTCCGATGTTGCGCCTGGCAAAAATGCATTAACGGTCGCGGCTTCTGAGTTCCATTCACTGTTTTAAGTTCAGAGCCTTCCTACAGCGTAATGGCGCAAACTAAATAGTTGCAGCGCAACTACTTTGAATATGCTACAACTGAAATTCTTATCAGTAAATGGTTTGCAAAGGCAGACCTATAACATCAAAAAATAAACAATAGAGCTATTGATATATCGATGATATTTTTTATTTAGATTTATATATTGTATTAACCTATTAAACCATAGCCACATGATAACAGAAACCCTAAACCTGGAAGTAAACGCCACCGATCAGGTGATTTGTGATATCCTGTCGCAGGCAATTGTAGGAGAATTGATTGGCATGTCTAATTTCGCATCCTTAGCCGAATCCATTGATGATGTTTATGAAAAAATGGAAGCCGTTGAACATGCAAATTGTGAAAGGGGGCATGCTGAAGGATTTATGGCGATCGCCGAAAAATATAATTATGAACCTGTAATAAACCTGAAGGGGAATTATTGGGATAGTATCCGCAACTGTTTTTTGAAATATGCAAAAGCAAAAGATTTTATTGGCTGCCTTATTATCCAGGAAGTGATGCTTGAATGTTTTGCTGTTAGCATGTACCGCGATATAGGGAAAGCAATAAATAACGAAATAGGCGAACTATTTTCGTCAATATCCAGAGAGGAAGAAGATCATATTGAACATTCCATTGCGATACTACAAGAAGAAATGAATAAAGATCCACTTGCATTTTTTAAAAAAGTAGAAACAATACACGGCGATTGTATGACCATACTTGCGGAATGGACTGCCTCAACTGATCTGAGGGGGCATTGCGGGGTTTGCAAAGGAAGCTGCATGAAAGATTCACTGCATCATATAAATATTAATGTTGCAAGTTTAAGAGGTAATGCTTTAAATCTATATGTAAAGACTTTGGATAGGATCGGACTTCCGGGGCGAAAAACACTACAATGGATAATCAACCTTCCGGCATAAAGTTCGCCTTAATAGGCCATCAGGACTCCTGGGAAAAAGCGCAAAAATTTGTAAACCATATTCGTTGTACGGGCAATATGCAGGACTTAAGTATAGACAAAATAAAAGAAGTCTATACTTATATACCCCCCAGAATTTTATTTGAATTAGCCTTTAATTCTAAAAAAAATGGTGAAATAAAAGGAGCCTATTTAGAATGCTTTATAGCGCCGGACGAATTGAATATTGCTCATTTGCAAAAGAATATCGCTAAAGTGAAAGAAACGTGTGATTTGGCAGCTAAAATCGGAGCCTCGGTTGTCTCACTCGGGGGCTTCAGTTCAATTGTATTGGAATCTGGAAATGTGGCTTTGACGAAAATCGATACCACTAATTTTACGACCGGCAACACGCTAACAGCTGCATTTATCTGTAACAGTGTCGAAAAAGCATGTGAATTGTGGGATCAATCGCTGGCAGATGCTACAGTTTTAATAATCGGATCTACCGGGGATATTGGCTCAGCCTGTATTTCTTATTTCTCCGGAAAAGTAAATAAAATGATTTTGTGTGCAAGAAATGCCGGCCCGTTAAAAAAACAATCCAGTGAATTAAGTTCAATGGGAGTGGCCAACTCATTTTCTACAACCATAAAGGAGCACATAAAGGATGCGGATATTATTATCAGCGTTGCAAGTTCAATCATTGCCGAAAACGATTTCGATGAGCTTTCTGAGCATACAATAGTATGTGATGCAGGATATCCTAAAAATCTGCAAAACAAATATTTGAATAACCACGACCGGTACTTTTTGGGAGGGATGGGCATAGTGGAAAAAGGATTTTCTTCTGAAGATAACATCCACGAGTCTTTTTATCAATTTCCATTAAAAAACGTTGCACACGGCTGCCTGTTAGAATCAATAGTACTTGCCATGGATCAATCCTATTGTGCATTTTCAAAGGGCAAGGGAAATATTACTGTTTTAGATATGGAAAGAATTCTTGAAATGGCAAAATTACATGGCATTGAACCGGCGCCATTGTTCAATAATGAAGAAATTATCCGGCCAAAAACACTGGCTTTTTAATTATGGGGAGTGATTCATCAACAGCGCAGGGGCAGGTACAACTCTCAAAACTTATTTTCACCCATAATTGGGAGGATCCTGCTATAGATGAAAAAGCGCTAAATTTTAAAAAAGGAAATGTCGTTTTTGCAATAACATCGGGCGGTTGTAATACTCTTGGGTTTCTGCGTTTTGACCCTTCAAAGATATATTGCCTGGATATCAATGCAGCCCAAAACCATTTAATGGAGTTGAAGAAAGCTGCTTTCAAAGAGTTAGATTATTCGACAATGGCCGGCTTTTTCGGGTTGAAGAAGATAGCCAACAGGCATTCTATCTTCATGTCTTTAAAAAACAACCTTTCTGCGGATGCGTTAAACTTCTGGAATTCAAACAACAGGATAATTGAAAGGGGAGTTATCATGAATGGACGCTACGAAAAGTTTATAAAAGTTGCCGGCGCGTTTATTAGAATGTTACAAGGCCGGAAAAAAGTAAATGATTTATTTAAGCTTCAATCTGTTGAAGAACAAGTAAAATTCTTTAACGAAAAGTGGGACAATAAAAGGTGGCGCTGGATATTTAATATCGCGTTCAACAAAAAAAGATTGGCAAAAAAAGGGTTGGTAAGTAATTATTTCCATTTCGATGATGGGTCCTCTTCATTTTCCGAAAGCTTTTATAAAAGAGCTTCACATATGATGAAAGATATCCCGCTTAAAAGTAATTATTTTACTGCCCTATATTATTTGGGCCACTATCTTGATGACCAGGCTATACCGGAATATCTTAAACCGGAAAACTTCGAATTAATAAAAAAAAATATAGAAAAGGTAACCCCAGTCACCGCAGATTGTAAATATTGGCTTGAACAGCAGCCTGATAATACTTTTGATGCTTTTGCTTTATCAAACATCTGTGAATTGATGGACGAGAATGACACTTACAAACTGTTTGACGAGGTATTGCGAACAGGGAAACCCGGGGCCAAAATTATTTTCAGAAATTTGATGATACCCAGGGAAGTCCCCGAGATTTTAAGGGCCAAAATTGTTAAAAGTGAAGAACTGAGTATTGAATTACAAAAATCGGATCGGTCTTTTGTATATGGAAAGGTCGCAGCCTACAGCATATGCAAATAAAGGAATAAGTTGCCTTTTTTGCCGTTTAGTCAAGTTTTATTTAAATTTTGAAATATGTTTCCCGGTTCAAAATTATTAATTACTAACGTGTTAAGCTTGCGCCAATTCGTCTTTTTGGTTTTCCTGTTAAATTGTAATAATGCATTTTCGCAGGGAGACTGGAAGTTAAAAAAAGAAAAAGAGGGTATAAGGGTTTACTCAAAACGTTCCCAACATTCAAAATTCAACGAAATAAAAGCGGAATTTGACATAAAAACCAGCCTGCAAAAATTCTTCTCTGTAATATCTGATGTTGACAAATACCCTCTTTGGGTTTACGGCACAAAATCAGCTGTAATTTTAAAAAGGTTAAATGAGAGTGAGGTAATTTACTATTCAGAAATTAATGCTCCATGGCCCATTGCTAACCGCGACTTTTATTCTAACCTAAAAATAAATCTGGATACCATAAAAAAGAAAATAACCATTGTTTCAAATGGCATTCCTGATTTTAAACCGGCGAAAAATGGCATTGTTCGCGTACCATATTCTACTGCGGAATGGGCCGTTGACAGGGTTGACAATTCAACCCTGAAAGTGACTTACAAGGTTGCCATCGACCCGGGAGGGAAACTGCCGGCATGGATCGTCAATTTATTTGCCACAAGCGGACCCATAGAATCGTTTATTAAATTAAGAGAAAGATGTAAGTAAAATTTACAACTATGATGCATGATGTGAATGAGAAAGATTATCCGGTTCCAAATGCTATTAATCTCCTGATAGTATTTGTATGTTCAATCCTATATTTCGTTTTGCTGAATATAGCATCCAGTCAAACAAATTGGTACGGGACCCTTTTAATATCTTTTTTGTTCGGCGTATTAATGATTCCGGTTTATACTTTAATCCATGAAGCTGAACATAGCATTCTGCACACGGACCAAAATGTAAATAATTTTATAGGCAGATGGTTGTGTTGCCTATTTATTGCACCCTTTACTTTTTTCAAGCATTGCCATTATCGCCACCATAAAAAAAACAGAACTGATATCGAAATATGGGAGCTTTACCAGGAACACCAGGTAAAATGGAAAAGATATGGGAACTTATACGGGATGATGATCGGATTAGGCTATTGGTCGATTGTGCTTTCAGTTTTACTATTCGCCGCATCTCCTAAATTGATCTATTCAAGGTTTTTTACGCAACATACCGAAATAGCAGGTTTTTTGGATGGCAGCAACACGAAAGAAAAGAAAAGGATTTCTCAATGGGAAAGCATAGTGGTAATTGTGTTCCATGTCGCCTGTTTCATCATTTTTAAATATCAATTCAAGGGGTGGCTTTGCTGTTACCTCATGAATGGCTTTATATGGTCATCACAGAATTACGTGAATCATGCTTTCAGTCCGAGGGATATTATAAATGGAGCGCACAATCTAAAAGTCCCTGTTTGGTTAAAGGTTGTTTATTTGAATTTTAACCTTCACTTAGCGCACCATCAGAATCCCAAAATTCCATGGATATTTTTACCGGATTTCATTAAACGTGGGACTCATAGAATTAGTTTCTTCAGAAATTACCTGCGCTTGTGGAAAGGGCCGCAGTTAACTCATGAACCTGATCCAACTAAAATTTGAGATAATCCCTGATTCAAACGGATTGATGATATTTTTTACCACAACGAAATATGAAAATTAAGATCAGGCGGGCTGCGCCATCAGATTCGGAAGAATTAATACAATTAACAAAGCAAACTCCTATGGAGGGAAGTATTAGTATCAGAATTGACCGTGATCCCGACTTTTTCTCTTTATCAAAAGCAAGAGGTGAAACAGAAGTTTTTATAGCTTATAATGATAACGACTTAATAGTAGGTTGTTTTTCTTTTTCTAAACAGCTATTTTATTCGTTGGGAAAACCTGTCGATGTTTATTATTTAGCTGACCTGAAAATACGCCCGGAATATTCAAAAAGTTTTGCAGCTTATTTGCTCGCAAAAAATGTACAATCACACTTACGATCCATAGGAGCTAACATTCTTTTTTGTACCGCGGTAAATGACAATTATGCTGTTATGCCATTTTTTAACGGAAAAGCTAATATTCCAAAATTTCAAAAACTTGCAACGTTCAATATTTATCAAATTTTCCCGCGAAAGGGGAAAACATACACACCTACCGAAATAGATTGCCTTATGTTGAGCGATTTTTATATGGAGGCACATAAAAATTATAGCTTTTATCCGTCATTTACCGATCTCGGCCAGTGTAAGCATTTCGTAAACTTCCAAAATGAAAGGATATCGTCTGCGATAAGTGTGTTCGATCCTTCTGCATTAAAAAAAAATGTTGCAGTAAAGGCCAGCTTTGCAATTAAATTACTGCTTAAAGTTTTACGGGTCGTAAAATACGTATTCCCATTATCAGACATCCCTTCTTTGAATAAGCCTTTGAAAATTCTTTTTGTAAAATACTATGCTTACCAAAAAGATCAGGACGCGCAATTCGTTAAATTATTGGAACAGGTAAGGGCATATGCATTTGACAATCAATATCATTTATTAAATATAGCAGTAGATGACAGGGATTTCATAACTACTCGCCTGCTGAAAAATAAAAGTACGGTTCGATTTGTATCGATGGGGCTAATTACTAGCCTTGATAACGATGAAGAATTATTAAATGTCTTTAGGAGAGGATTGTGCTATGAAGATTTCTCACTTTCTTGAATAAACGTATGACTTATTAAATGCTTTCCGTATTCTGCATCTAAAGGGCTTTTTGCTGAGTGTTTTCGCCTTTTAATACCCTAAAAGAATTTAAGTAGTGTAATCCATCGGTCAGAAAAGAATAATCCCAGTTTTTACTGCTTAATCGTCCGTCTAAAAGGTTAAATTTGCGATGCAAAAAACGATCCCTTGGACAGAACACTGATTATTGGAACACGCGGCAGCGATTTGGCGCTTTGGCAGGCTAATTTTGTAAAAGACAGGCTTGCCGAAAACAACGTCACTGCCGAACTGAAGATCATTAAAACCCAGGGCGACCGTATCCTGAATTTGAGCTTTGATAAGCTGGAAGGTAAAGGTTTTTTTACCAAAGAGCTTGAAGAAGAACTATTGGCAGGCAAGATAGATATCGCTGTGCACTCGCACAAGGACCTGCCGACTGAAAACCCTCCGGGACTCATCATCGCAGCAGTTTCAGAAAGGGAAGACCCCTCTGAGCTGTTGCTGATTTTGAAAGATTGTGTGGATGTGCGTCAAAAGCTTTCTGTAAAATTTGGTGGGCTTGTAGGTACTTCGTCCAACAGGCGCAAGGCGCAGCTGCTGGCCTTTCGCCCCGACCTGGATATAAAGGATCTTCGCGGCAATGTTATAACCCGAATAGGTAAACTGCGTGATGAAAAGTATGATGCCATTATGCTGGCTAAGGCCGGTGTAAGCAGGTTGGGTTTGGATTTGAACGAGTTCCATATAGAGGAGCTGACGCCAACCGAAATGGTGCCTGCGCCCGCACAAGGCGTTTTGGCGATACAAATAAGGGATAACGACGAGGAATTATTTGATGTGTTGCAGGCATTGAATCACCCACAGGTTGCGGAAGAATTAGCAGTGGAGAGAACGGTGTTAAAACTATTCGGAGGCGGTTGTCATTTGCCTTTAGGTTGCTATTGCCGCAGGGATGAGGGCGTTTTCCAGGTGTTTACCTCAAAAGCAGCCACCGGCGAAGATTTTCCTGACAGACTGTTCCTTGAGTCTGACACTACAATTGGGCTCGCCGAAAAAGTTGTTGCCCGTTTTGACAGTAACCGTAAGCTACCTCAAAGGGTGTTTATAACGCGTGATCTTTCTGAACAAAGTTATTTCAGGCGTGCGCTCGAAAAACATGGTATAGAGGTAGAGGCCCGTTCGCTTATCCGCACCGTACCTGTAATTAATAAACTCGACTCCTATATTTTAAAGGATATTGACTGGATATTCTTTAGCAGCAAAAATGCAGTAGAATATTTCTTTGCGCTGAATCCGCAATTGCCCGGAAGTGTTAAATTTGGCGTAATGGGCAGCGGGTCCGAAGATGTTCTCCGGCGTAACGGCCACTTTGCGGCTTATGTTGGCGAAAGTGGCGACACAGCCGAAGTATCAGCTGATTTTGCAGAGTTGGCCGATGGCTCAACGATATTGTTCCCCGGTGCTGAAAATTCATTAAGAAGCATTCAGCAGGGATTATCGGCAGAAACAAAGATCATCGACCTGCCCGTTTATGAGACGGTGCTGGAAGAAAATGTCGAATTAACATCGGCTGACGTGCTGGTGTTTACCAGCCCGTCAAATGTTGAAGCTTATTTTGAAGGAAATTTATTGGATCCCTATCAAAAAGTGATTGCCATAGGTAAATCAACCGGAAAAAAATTCGATGAGATAGGTACAAAATATACCATGCCCTTTTCGCCCGATGAAGTTGGGCTGGCAGAAGCGGTGTTTGGAATGTAATTCAGTCCATGGTCCATCGACAGACCAATCAACTCACGGTTTTGTATATTTCACAATCAATCTTGGGTGCCTTGTTGCATCAGAATAATAGCTTGAGCAGAATATCCTGCTGGTGTACTCCAGTTCATTTTGAAGCGATAATTTGAACCCGTAATTGGTATTGGTGCTCACCATTGAACTGACCATTGCCTTAACATTAATATCAGCATTCAAGAATGGAAGCGGTGTGTTTGGAACTACCACCTGGTTTGTGGTTAAGCCCTGCGGCTGGTTAAACCAGGTTACTGTTGGTGTATCCCAGGAAGTAGCCACTTGTTGTACCACAAATGAGTTATCCGTGCCGAAATTTGCATGGATCAGGTCGCCGTTTTTAGGTATCGTGTCAGAATACATATAAAGATCAGCCGATATAATGGTTGCATTAGCTGGTATGCTGCTCAGGTCGAATTTTAACAGGTTGCGTACCGTAATGGGTAAGTAGTTAATGGTCCAGGCGCACAGTGGTTCTTCTATTGAGGTGTGGTTACTTGCATCCTGGCCGTTGTATATCGCGACATTGGTTTCGAAAGGATTGTTCGTTGGCGACAGATCGAGCGTTGATGTGGCTGGACTTTTAACCGTTACTGTTAAAGTATCAACGCCCGCAGAACCGCTTTTATTTATCACCATAAACTGGAACAGATATTTGCCTTCGATAAGCTTTTTCGCCTTTGCCGATTGGGAACTTTCATTCTCAATTGATGCTTCGTTGGGGCCAGAGATCTGACTCCACAAATAGCCCACAATAATATCGCCCGATTTACCACTCTGGCCGGTCAGCTGCACGGAATCCTGTGGCAAAGTGATCGTTACGTCTGCCGCAGCCACTGCTATGGCTTGTATCTTTAACTGTGTGGTGTCTGAAGCCTTTTTTGCGGCAGGTGTAATGCCTGCTTTTTGGCAGGCGCTTATTGCGAACAGGCAAGCCAATGCTATTATTAGGATCGATCTATCGGTTTTCATTGTTCCTGAGGTGAGTAGGTAGCATAAATTTAAATATATTTTTTTTAAATGCAAGGGATTTGGCTTAAATCATCTCTGCGCCATAAATTACCTTTAGTAACCAGAGTATCTCACATAATTGTAAGCGTTTACTAACTTTGCACTTCTCCGTTCTGATAGTAATTTTCCGGGCAGGAGCATTAAACCAATATGTTTCAACGACCAAGAAGAAATCGAAAAAGTGAAGTGATCCGCCAAATGGTGCAGGAAACTCACGTAAGCGCCGCTAATTTGATATTTCCGCTATTCATTGTGGATGGCGAAAATCAAAAAAGCGAAGTATCATCTATGCCGGGTATTTACCGTTATTCGATCGATAATTTGTTGCGCGAGGTGGAAAGTTGCATGGAACTGGGTTTAAAGTCATTTGATCTGTTCCCAAACATCGACGAAGTATTAAAAGACAAATACGCTACCGAAAGCTACCGGGAAGGCAGTTTATACCTTCGTGCCATTAGCGAGGTGAAGAAGAATTTCCCGGAGGCCTGTGTGATCACGGATGTGGCAATGGATCCTTACAGCAGTGACGGGCACGATGGCTTAGTGAAGAACGGCGAAATATTGAACGATGAAACGCTGGAAATTTTAGGAAAAATGGCTTTGGCACACGCTATTGCGGGTGCCGATATTATTGCTCCTTCGGATATGATGGATGGAAGGGTGGGATACATCAGGGATGTGCTTGATGTAAACGATTTTAAACATGTTTCTATCATGTCGTACACCGCTAAATATGCCAGCGCGTTTTATGGGCCGTTCAGGGATGCTTTAAATTCGGCACCCAAATTTGGGGATAAAAAATCTTACCAGATGAACCCGGCCAATCAGCGCGAAGCATTAATAGAAGCAGACCTGGATGAAGCCGAAGGCGCAGATTTTTTGATGGTGAAACCGGCATTGCCTTATCTTGATGTGATTAAGTTATTAAAAGATAATACAGTATTACCCATCGCAGCATATAATGTAAGCGGAGAATATGCCATGGTCAAAGCAGCCATACAAAAGGGCTGGCTAAATGAGCAGCGTGCCATCACCGAGGTGCTGACCAGCATCAGGCGGGCAGGCGCATCGGCAATATTAACATATCACGCTAAGGAAGTGCTGTTGAATAAATGGATATAGATTAAAATTCTAAAAAATAAATTCTAAACTCTAAATAGAAGAGCATTTGGATTAGCATTTAGAGCTTAGAAATTAGGATTTAGAGCTTAAAAATTAGGATTTAGAAATTAGGATTTAGAGCTTAGAAATTAGAATTTAAACATGTTAGATTCATTAAAAAAAATATTTTCGGGTGAGGGCAATGAACCTGTAAGCACTACCGGTAAACCTGACATCAGCCGGGAAAAGTCTGCAGAATTGTATGAGAAGGCAAAAACGTATTTTCCGGGAGGGGTAAATTCGCCGGTCAGAGCTTTTAAATCGGTTTATGGAACACCGCTTTTTATTCAAAAGGGCGACGGTTGCCATATATGGGACGCTGACGGTAACCAGTTCATCGATTTTTGCTGCTCATGGGGGCCGCTTATCTTAGGTCATAATCACGCGAAAGTGCGCGAAAAGGTTATCGAGGTAATGCAAAATGGCATGTCGTTCGGTGCACCAACTGCTTTGGAGAACGATTTGGCCGAGCTTATCCTGAAAAATAATAAGTTTATTAAGAAGCTTCGTTTTGTAAGTTCGGGTACCGAAGCGGTCATGTCGGCCATCAGGTTAGCCCGGGGTTATACTAAACGTGATAAGATATTAAAGTTCGAGGGCTGCTATCACGGACATACCGATTCGTTGCTGGTAAAGGCCGGTTCGGGGTTGGTTACTTTTGGCGAAACATCGTCTGCCGGCGTCCCAAAGGCGTTTGCCGATGAAACCATTGTTATCGCCTTAAACGATAAAGAAGCATTGCAAAAAGCATTCGAAGAATTTAAGGATCAAATAGCTACAGTAATTATTGAACCGGTGCCGGCAAATAACGGCTTGCTACTGCAGGATAAAGAATTTTTGCAATACGTGCGCGATATTTGCACCCAAAACGGAACCTTGCTGATCTTTGATGAGGTAATATCGGGTTTCAGAATAGGTTTTGAAGGTGCCGCAGGATACTATAATATCCAGCCCGACATCATCACCTACGGTAAAATAATAGGCGGCGGATTGCCAGTAGGCTGTTATGGCTCCACTGCTGAAATTATGAGTAATGTTTCGCCCGAAGGTTCGGTTTACCAGGCAGGAACTTTGTCGGGTAACCCGGTGGCAATGGCTGCAGGCATAGCGCAGCTAAGCGAATTATTGAGGATGGGCTTTTACAAGGACCTGCATAACAAGGCGGAAGAATTCGCGGAATCTATTCAACGGTTTGCAACTGCGCGTAACTATAAATTCAAGGTGTTTAGCATAGGATCGATATTCTGGTTTGCTTTTACGGATAAGGAGAAGATCAGCAGGGCCGATGAAATTGATGCAGCAAGCATGGAGAAGTTTAAGAAAATGCACCGCGAATTGCTGAACAGGGGAGTTTACCTGGGGCCTTCGGGTTACGAAGTAGGATTTATTTCATCGGCCCATACAAAAGTAGACCTTGAAAAGGCAAAACGAGCTATATTTGAAAGTTTAGACATCGTATTTAGCCCCACCCAACCCTCCCCGGTATGGAGG
>JANYAB010000501.1 GCA_025355225.1 Bacteroidota bacterium | reverse complement strand
TGGAGAATTCGCTGATATTGACCACCTGATTTCGGCGGAAACTGACCACCGATTCCGGGCGAAACTGACCACCTGATTCCGCGGGAAACTGACCACCCCGGACGGGCAGAAAATGCTGTAGCAGCAACCATATTTTTGGAGGTTTAACATCAACCTACCAATTATGGCCAACACTACAATTAGCATGAGTAAGATTAGACAGATCCTCAGAATGTACAGTCAGGGGCGCAGCAAACAGTCTATCGCTGTCCAGGCTGGAGTTTCCCGAAATACGGCAAAGAAGTATTTTGCCGCCTTTGATGCCAGTGGCTGCACATTCGAGGAGATCAATGCCCTTAATGACAAAGAACTGGAAGACTTCTTTGGCAATAGCTATGAACGTCCTCCTGACAGGCGTTTGGTATCGCTGCAGCGCTGTTTTCCCCAAGTTGACAAGGAGCTAAAGCGCACAACCGCCGCATCCTATGGGAAGCCTATAGAAAAGAGTTTCCTGATGGCTTCCAGTACACCCAATTTTGTTTTTACTATAACCAGTGGAAGGCAAGGGTCAACCCCACTATGCACCTGGATCACAAGGCAGGCGATAAGCTGTATGTTGATTTTGCAGGTGAAAAGCTGAGCATTACTGATAAGGAAAGCGGTGAGATCATAGAAGTGGAAGTGTTTGTAGCCATACTGGGTGCCAGCCAGCTCACCTATGTGGAAGCGGTTGCCAGTCAGCAGAAGGAAGACTTTATTGCCGCCTGTGAAGACGCATTGCATTATTATGGTGGAGTTCCTTCCGCAATTGTTCCTGATAACCTGAAAGCAGCGGTGACCAAAAGCAACCGTTATGAGCCAACATTAAACGAAACCTTTGCGGACTTCGCAGACCATTATGCCACTACTATATTACCTGCCAGGGCTTACCGTCCGCGTGATAAGGCACTGGTAGAAGGTGCCGTCAAGATCATGTACAGCCGTATTTATGCGCCTGTAAGGAAAGTTACTTATCATACACTTGCAGAGCTGAACACTGCTATAAAAGAAGCTTTGGAAGTTCATAACAGCCAACCGCTCAAAGGCCGCAATTATAGCCGGAGACTACAGTTTGAAGAAGTAGAAAGGGAAACACTTTCACCATTACCCGCATTGCGCTATGAGTTTAAAAAACAGCACCAGGCTACGGTAATGAAGAACGGGCATGTCTGCCTGGGCGTAGATAAACACTATTACAGTGTCCCTTACCGCTTTATCGGCAAAAAGGTAAAGATACTTTACTCAAGGTCCAATATGGAGGTGTACTATCACTATGAGCGCATTGCGATGCACAAGCGTATCAAAAGCCCTTACAGCTATACCACAGATAAAGATCACCTGGCCACTACGCACCGCTTTATGACCGAATGGACACCTGACAGGTTCCTGGAATGGGCCTCATCCATTCACGAAGATGTCCGGCTGTATATCCTAAAGATACTGGATCGCAAACAGCACCCGGAACAGGCCTATCGTTCCTGCGTGGGCATATTAAGCTTCGCCAAGAAAGCAGGGAATGAACGGTTAACCAGCGCCTGCAGAAGGGCGCTCGGCTACGGCCTGTATAATTACAAAACGATCCAGCAGATACTGGAAAACAAGATGGATCAGTATGAGGACAGCCTGTTTGCTGATGAACTGCCTATGCCTAACCATGACAATATCAGAGGAGAAGACTATTACAAATAACCATTAAAACAAGAATAACATGAACACAAACACTTTAGACAAATTGCGGAAGATGAAGTTCTTCGGCATGTTTCATGCCTTTAAAAGCAGCATGGAAACTGGTAAAACAAATGATTATACAGCGGATGAACTGCTGGCCCACCTGGTAGAAGCAGAATGGGACGACCGTCAGAACAGGCGTATCGAGCGGGCCATATACTATGCCCACTTCCGCTATAAAGCTTCTGTAGAGAGTATCCACTATAATGCTGAAAGGAGTATTGACCGCAACCAGATCTTGCGCCTGGCGGACTGTACGTTTATTGACCGCTATGAGAATCTGCTGATTACCGGCAGCACAGGTATTGGTAAAAGCTATGTAGCCTCTGCTATTGGCCACCAGGCCTGCATATTGGGATACAGGGTACTTTATGCCAGCACGCCTAAGTTATTCGCCAAACTGAAGATGGCTAAGGCTGACGGTTCCTATATCAAGGAGGCCGCTAAACTCGAAAGACAGGAATTGCTGATATTGGATGACTTCGGTATCCAGCCTTTTGATGCACAGAGCAGGGCTGCATTGATGGAAATAATTGAGGACAGGCATGGTAAGACCTCACTGATTATTACTTCCCAGCTGCCTATAAGTAAATGGTATGAAGTGATAGGTGAAAAAACGATTGCTGATGCTATCCTTGACCGGATCGTACATGATGCACACCGTATCGAGTTAAAGGGAGAGTCTATGAGAAAAAAACGACAACTTGAACCTGAAAACACCTATCAATAAAATACCTTTTAAATAACTACTTTTGTACACGCTTCTACAGCATTCGCTGCGTCCCTTCGCCAGCAGTTTAGGTGGTCAGTTTGCCACGGAATTGGGTGGTCAGTTTCTCCGAAATATACAAATGGTGTCACGTTCATTGCCTGATGGCAGCCGCGGATCAACCTGGAACTATCTGCCAGGTACTTTGAAAGAAATCAATAGTATAGATTCTTTAGCTAAATTATTTCAGGTACCTGCAACGATATACCGTGGTACGGCGGCGTTAGAGGAAACTTATAAAAATTATGGTGGCGGCGTCTCACCGGCCATAATTCATATAGCTACTCATGGCTTTTTTTTCCCCGACCCGGAAAAGAAATTTAAAAGCAGTTTGGGATCTTTACAAGATGACAAACAAGAATTCCGTACTTCAGCTAATCCGCTTAACAGGTCGGGGTTACTGTTTGCCGGCGCGAATCATATCTGGGTGGGAGAAACCCTTCCGCCCGGTTTAGAAGACGGTATATTAACAGCCTATGAGGCTTCAAACATAACACTTTCCCGCACTGAGCTTGTAGTTCTTTCTGCTTGCGAAACGGGGCTGGGAGATATAAAAGGGAGTGAGGGTGTCTTTGGCCTTCAAAGGGCCTTTAAGGCTGCGGGCGCGAATTATTTAATGATGAGCCTTTGGAAAGTTCCCGACAGCGAAACCGCCGAATTCATGAAAGAATTTTATCACGCTCTTTTCTCCGGGCAAACAATAGAACAAGCTTTCTCTCTATCTCAAAGAGTAATGAAAAATAAGTACCGAAAGGACCCTTATAAGTGGGCAGCTTTCGTGCTGGTGCGTTGAGGTTGGGGATTTTGGTACAGACAAGTCAATTAGGGAAGTACAGCGCATTGTTTACATTATCTGGATAGTAATAAAAATAAAAAAAAAGCTTGGAATTATAAATAACAACAGTATATTGCGTTATATAAGTACCTGAACAATAGTCACTTGTTTGCCCGTTTTTATGTTTGCATATGGGCTGAAATATATAAAATCAAAATCATTGTGATGAAGAAGGAGATTTTTGCCGGGCTTGGACTGGGCCTACTCATTGGCGTTATAATTGGTTTATCAATTGCTCAGGTTACCGGAATTATTTTGGGAGCGCTTACTTCTTTACTGGCAGCCTTTTTTGGATTAAAGGATAGTGGTACGGCTACGGCGGGGAATAGAGTTATCATAGGGACTTTCAGTATAAGTTGTCTTTGCTCAATTTTTTTGGGGCTCTATGTGAGAACCCATGATCTGCTTTCACCATCTGTTAAAAATGAATATGACACCTACACTGGTTTGAAATTATTCAATAAACAAGAGGTTAAGCAAATACTCTTATTTAGGACGTTGGGTTTGGTTCCTAAAGATTACAAAGCCGGCGCTGAAAAAACAGCTCATCAGAACAGCGTTTTGATGAGTAGTGATGATGCAGCTTTACGCTTGTGCGATTCATCCACATTTTCACTGCTGGATTTAAAAAACGCATTTGTACAGGCTGGTCCTGCTTACGCCGAATTAGCGAATAAAGTACTGCTCATTCCGGATACTTTAGATCAGTATAAAACATTCCTCTTAATCAAAGACTGCTTATGCAAAACAAAAAATTAATTGGCCTATTACTACTTGCTGTGTTTCTGTATACCACAACTTACGCAACGGTAAAGGAAACTGTAGCAAAAGCCATCGTCAGGATAAAATCGGGGAATAAGACTTCTACCGGTTTTTTTTGGAAAAACGGCAATACGATAATTACAACCTGTCATTCGCTGGGCGTAAATAATGATGTTGCGGTGTATGTCCCTCAAATAGGTCATTGGGTTACTGTTGCCATTGAAAGGTCGCTGAAGGAACGGGATTTGCTAATGCTGAAAATCACAGGTTATACTTCTAAATTTTATATAACTGACCAATACAGCACAACTGTTCCTACAGATACAAGAGCTTTCACAATTGGGTATAATTCCGGGAACACTTCCTACCAGGACCGGGATTTTACTGTGGGTTTAATCCAGGGAAGTCAATTGCAAAATTTGCTTACCGGGTCAGCTGCGAACGAGATCGGCCTGCTGGGTTTTCCCAGCTTAAATACAGAAATTGTTTATTTAGACGGTAGCTTATTGCACGGGTTTTCCGGCGCGCCCGTTGTCGATAACCAGGGCAGGCTCATCGGCATCGCAGATGGCGGACTTGAAAATGGGGCGGCGTCAATAAGTTGGTGTATTCACGCTAAACACCTGCAAAATTTAGAAAACTCCAATACGGTAATTCCCGACCTCAATCATGCGGCCATAAGAACTTTGTTTTCCGGAGAGGACGTTGATGCAAATGTCGCTGCTGCCGAATCAATCAGATTAAACGGTTACAGTTTTAAAAAATATAAGACCAGAACGTTCAGCCAGTTGAATCAAACAGGCAATTATTCGCAATTTCCGGAGCTGGGCTTGAGTCAGTTGTTATCGATGTTTACTGTGAGCGGCATTGACTTCAGCCAATTTACCTACGATATATACATAGAGGAAACAACAGGGGCCACGATCGTTATTCCGTCGGATCTTAGTTTGGCTGCTGACGGTGATTTCCTGACAGCTTCTTCGTCTGATGGAACTTACAAGATGTTGATACAAATAGCCCAGAGTGCAAACCTTCAGCAAACATCGCTGGAATACGAAACAGCAATTAAAACTGCGACCAATACCTATAATTGGTATGCGGACTACAGACTAAGTTTTATGCAACCGCTGATTCGACCGGATAACGTAATTATTAACAGGCGGGCATATTACGCGCCAGGTACGAGTGATTATGGGTTTGAGGCTCTGGCAGGGAAAAAGAATACATTTTTGGGTTTATTTGTGCGTATAAAAAACCAATTCAATACCAATACAGCGATGTTTTTGAACGCCAGAGAAGCCGCCAGGTATAACCTGGCTGTGCAATTAACAACCTTTTCCAACTAAGAAGCAAAATGTCAGCTGAACTGTCACGCGTCCATTACTTGCCTTTCATGTCAGGGGTTACGAATATCGCGGTGTGCTTCCCGTGTTTTTTCCTATGCAGTGTAGCTTTTATTTAGGTATTTACACTGGCATTGGCTTTAGTTTGCCTTGTGTGAAATGTATTTGTTCACCATAATTGGGTTATTGGCTTTAGCCGTCAAACCGCTTCTTTCTCTGACTATCATATCCTCGCTAAAACCTGGTGCTTAGCGAAACTCCATAGGTTTTAGGATTGCCTAAATGCGAAGCACCAAAATCATAAGCATAATCAATATATTTCTTGTCGAAAATGTTATTCCCCCATAAAAATATATCAAGCCTTTTAGTTGCGACGCCTATACGGGCATTAAAAATGCTGTAAGCCTTTTGTTCTATTTGGTTAGCGAGGTCAAAATATTCATTCCCGAGGTAACGCCATTCACCACGGGCTATTAGCCTGGTATTTTCGCTTAGCTCATAGCCATATTGTAAAGCCAGCATAGAAGTAACCTCAGGAGTGTAAACCTGGTGGTTACCTTTTAGATTTAAAACTTGACCATTGTTGGCTACATTAAGATCGGTATAACGGGCGTGGGTATATCCAAAATTATAATCAACATTAAAACCTTTTAATAAAGTTGCAGCTAATTCAGCCTCGATACCCTCACTTTTTAATTTCCCGGCGTTTTTGGTAACAGTAATAGCATCGGGTAGTATCAATGTGGGCACCTGTGCATTGTTTACTAATGTATAAAATGCAGAAAGATTCAGACGGAGTCTTTTATAAAAGAATGAGTTTTTTGATCCGATCTCATAATTATCACTATACTCGGGTTTATAGGCATAAAGGGGTGGCTGCGATGGATCGGACGATAACTGGCTGATACCACCGGCACGAAAACCCCTGCTGTAAGTGGCAAAAAGATTGTTGTTCTCAGTTAAGTGATACGCAATGGTAAACTTTGGTGTGAATGCACTAAAATTTGCTTTCGAGGAAGTATCCGCCTGGGTTACGATAGCACTCTGCCCATCGGGTTGAAATTCACCTTTAACTTCTTCTTTTTTGTGCTCAAGGTCATAACGCAGGCCCGCAATAATATCCCATTGAGGGTTAATAGTATAAACCACCTGTCCAAATGCCGCTACACCATAGTTGCGTTCAATGTTGGTGTTAATGCTGGTAAAATCATTAATGGGCGAGCCAACAACCGCCGCATCATCACCAAAATGCGTTCCGGTTTTGGTAGGACTGTAGCGGTAAAATCCATATACACCTGCCGTCCATTTTAAGGGCGATTGCGACGAAGCCGGTGAACTAAACCTGAATTCCTGGGTGCCAACCTGTACTTTGTTCCAGCTATTGCCGTAATTATTGATAAGTGAAACCGCATCGAGAGGGGAGAAGTCGCCATCTATCGGGCTGGTATAATATCTGTAATTGTCCTGGTATGAACTTATTGACGCGAAATTGAAATTGCTTCCGGTGTAGTTTGCCGCTAAGGATACATTAAATATATTATCAACCATTTTGGTAACCGCATTCTGGTCAACCTTAAATGGGTTGCTCAATGCATCCGTCGGGCTGGCCGCCAATTGGAAGGGGCCATTATTGCGATTTTCGTAATTCTTAACGTTAAGGGTAAACGAAAGCTTTTGACTGGCTAAGTATTTAAGGTAATAGTTGCCTAAAAAGAAGTGCTGTTTGTCGAATTTTGTATTGTTAAATTCGTTGGTATAAAAACCATCGAACCCCGAATAAACGCCGGCCACACCTAAGAATAGCTTATCCTTTATCAGCGGCGCGCGCAGGCCAAGGCTATATCTTTGTTCGCCGTAGTTGCCAAATTCCAATCCGGCAAACCCGCTTGTTTCATTTGATGGCTGTTTGGTAATTACATTTATTACACCGCCAAGCGCATTTCTGCCATACAAGGTTCCCTGCGGACCACGTAAAACCTCCATACGCTCCACATCAAAAAGTTGGGGTATATAAGTATCCAAACTAAACTGGTTAACGCCATCAACATAGGTTACTACAGCCGGATCATACGAAGTAGTCGCAATGCCTCTTAAACCAGTGGCATTTCGGTTATCACCAGGTCCTGCCGAATACAAATTGGGCACCAGGGCAGTAATGTCCTTAAGGTTCTGTAACCTATATTCCTGTACCTGCTTTGCCGATAATGTTGAAATGCTGATAGGTACCTGCTGAACCTCTTCTTCTCTTTTTTGGGCGGTAACTATCACTTCGTCCAATTGGTTGTTTGCATCCTTAAGCTGAAGGTTAAATAGTTGGGTGGTCCCGTTTACCGTAATAGCAACATTGCTTTCCGCATAGGCAATATTGCTGATATGCATCGTATAGTTACCTTTTGGGATACTGTTAACAGTAAACTTTCCTTCGGCATTAGTTATTACTGCAAAATTGGTATTAAGTAAGGTTATCGTAGCGCCTGCAACGGGTTGTGACCTGGTATTGGTGATAACACCCGAAATATTGGTTAGATTTTGTGCGCGAACTGTGCAGCAAATGATCAGTGCAAAAAGAAGTACAATTGATTTTTTCATTAAGAATAAGTACAAAGGCTAAAAAGCCACGTCAAAAGGGAATAACAATTAAAGGAAAATAATAAGTTAACAGGATAATTAAATCAATTATCCTGTTAATTTGGCTATTAAATACTATTGTTTAAGCGATAGTATCCAGCCTATAATTTGTTTGGCATCCGTCGGTTTTAGGGCCGGATGTGCGGGCATAACAACATCACCCCAAACGCCGCCTCCGCCTTGTGTAACTTTTTGTGTTAAATGAGCCATTGAAACTTTGTTGTTGGGATATTTTTTAGCCACATCAGTAAATGCCGGGCCAATTGATTTTTCGCTTATTTTATGACAACTCTTGCAATCAAGGGACAGCATCAGGACTTTCCCGGGACTGTTTGCATTGATATTTGAAAAAGCAGGAGCTGAGCTGCCGGCAAGTATAGCAAGGGGTTTGCTTTTTGATGTTGCAGCCAGGTCGTCTTTTACATCAACCGTAGCTGTGTAGTTGCCTTTTTTGGTGTAAACATAACTAAGTCTCGGCACCAGGGTTTTCCGGGTTACGCCATTACCCAGATTCCAGATATAGGTCATTTTATCGTTTTCAGGGTCTTTGGCCGCAACTGTGAACAGCACCCCTAAAGGCAGCTTTCCATAAGTTTTGCTGGCGTTTATTTTAGTTATTTCAGGCGCGCGGTTCCCGCGGTTGTAGTCAATTCGTGCTAAACCGGCATCTGCGTTTTTAGTGAACCAGCCATTGCCATATTCCAATACATAAATTCTGCCATCGGGGCCGGTTTCCATATCAATAGGCGCATTAAATTTAGTTGATGGCATAAATGATTCCATTTTGTCAAAATCGCCATTTTGCTGCAAGGTTATGGCTTTTATCCAACCCCTCATCCACTCATAAAAAAATACCTTTTTGTTATAATAATCCGGGAAGCGTGTACTTTTAGGATACAAATCGGTATAATAAACCGGGCCGGCCATTGTTGTGCGCCCGCCCGAACCAACCTCAGGGAAATCTGTTGATGGCCCATAAGGGTACCATACAAAGGCTGGCTGGGCTGGAGGCAGTACCTTTAAACCGGTATTGTTTTTTGAGTCATTTACCGGCCTTGTCGGATCAAATGCCGGTCCTGAGACACCAGTAGCATAATCATAGGCATGATAAGGGATGTTTGGTCCGATAAACAGCGGCCAGCCAAAAAAGCCTGCGGTCCTGGCCTGGTTCAACTCATCATAACCTCTGGGGCCTCTTGTGGCTAAGCTATCTTTATTGGCATCCGGCCCAACTTCACCCCAGTATAGATAGTTATTCTTTTTATCTACCGAAATACGATAAGGGTTTCTGTCGCCCATTACAAAAATTTCGGGCCTGGTATTTGGCTCTCCAGGTTTAAACAGGTTCCCTTCGGGGATATCGTAAGTGCCGTCGGGCTTCATTTTTATTCTCAGGATCTTTCCGCGCAAGTCGTTGCTATTGCCTGCTGTGCGCCTTGAGTCAAATTGCTCATGACCAGGACGATCATCCAACGGAGCGAAAGCGTGTGTATTATACGGCGGCTTTCCGCCTTCATCAAATGGAGTTGAGTTATCGCCGGTGGAAACGAACAGCATATTATCCTGCCCAAAAGCTATTGAACCCCCTGTGTGGCAGCAAATCTCGCGTTGTGAATAAAGCTGTAATACTATTTTTTCTGATTTGTTATCAATAGTATCATTTACAAATGTAAAACGGGATAAGCGATTCACGCTGGTATCAACCGGGCTATAATAAATATAAACGTAGTGATTGTTCTTAAAATCAGGATCGGCCTGTATGCCTAAAATACCTTCTTCGGCATTTACCCCTTTAGTATGCGACTTCCAGTATGCGTTTAAAAAACCTACCTGTTTAGTGTTTTTTGTGGTATTTTTATAAAGCATTATTTCGCCACGGCGCTGAGCTACCAAAACATCCAGATTGGGTAAGATGGTCATTTCTGTTGGCTCAAAAAAAGTACCTGTTACCAGCTGCGTTTTTACAAAACGATTTTCTTCGGGTAAGCGTTCAGTAGTTGCTTTAGCATAATTTAGCTTTTGATGATCGCCAATGGACCACAAAATACCGCCAAGAATATGCTTTAAATAAAGCGGGTCGCTATACGATTCGTCGGTATGCCCAAGCTCTGTGTACCATGCCCTGCCACCATCAAAATTATGATACCAGGCCATCGGATGCACCGCACCGTTTATGCCGCCTTTATAACTATTTTCATCAATGGTGATCAATACATGAATATCCTTATTCAGTTCTTTATAGTTATACCATTCATCTTTCCTTTTCCATTCATCGGGTAAATGCTTTGTTGAAATATGGGTTTTATCAACTACATGTAATACAGCTTCTTGTTGTGCAGGGTGACTAACAAAGTAACCGCCCACCAGGCGGCCATACCAATGCCAGTCGTATTCGGCATCAGCGGCAGCATGTATCCCTACAAAACCACCGCCGGCCTGTATATAACGCTCAAAATCATTTCTTTCATTACTGTTTAACAAAGGGCCCGTAGTACTTAAAAATATAACAGCATCATACTTCTTCAGGTTATTCTCGTTGATCATTGCAGCATCTGAAGTTGTATCGACAGCAAAATTGTTTTCCTGGCCAAGCTTCAAAATAGCAGCCACACCCACAGGGATGGAAGCATGGTGGAAACCTGCAGTCTTAGTGAAAATTAAAACCTTTGGCGTTGAAGGAGCGAAGCATAAAAACAAAAAAGGAGTAAGAAGAAGGTAGGTAAATTTAAATTTCATTTGTGTTTATTTGATGAGCGAAATATAATTCTTTATAGTTAAAAAGATGAAGCTAAATATCAAAAAGAACGGATAAGTAGGGTTTTATAGAGGTATGTAAACTAACTTTTACAATTCAGCAAGCCGATGGGAAAATTCATGGCCTGTTTAGTCTTTATTAATTATTGTTTTTGAAATGCTATTAAATATTAGAATCTGCTAGAGTCTTTATTCCGTAAATACTAC
>JANYAB010000451.1 GCA_025355225.1 Bacteroidota bacterium | reverse complement strand
CAATTCATTGATGAACTTGTGGCTAGGGATTATTATTTAGATAGGTGTATGTATAATTATAATATTTATAAGATCAGGAGGTGACAGCAAATGGGTGCAATTCAAATTATCGCTAATCGGCAAATTTTGGCTAAAGCCCTTAGTCCCTTACATGCCTATCCGTTCCTTGAAAGGAACGGCAATGAATTTATACGAACGCTTTGTTAAGTTCATTGCCGTCGGCTTTAGCCGACGGGTAAAAGATATCGCATCAGGGCTTTAGCCAAATTCCCAGGTTTAAATAATTCAAGCAAACAAACAGGTTAGTAACGACAATTTGAATTGCACCCGGCAAGACAATGAATGATTTTTTTTTTCTGAAGTATTATAGCACCCGGGCAACCCATTGACTTTTAGTAACGTAGTTGATATAGTGAAGCAGCCGAACAGTATACTTTTTACGCATTCCTATTTTTTACGGTTTGATCCTAAACAGTGGGCTTTGGGGCAGCCTTATCCGCCATTGGGTACTTTGTATGCAGCTTCATTAATGCGTCAAAATGAGTATGATGTATCTCTTTTAGATACGATGTTTGCTATTGGCCCTGATGAGGCTGAAGCAGCATTAGAAAGACACCAGCCTGATTTTTTTGTAATATATGATGACGGGTTTAATTACCTCACCAAAATGTGCCTTACCAATATGCGGGAGGCTGCCTTCAGCATGTGCAAGATGGCGAAGGCAAAAGGGTGCAAAGTAATTGTTTCCAGCTCAGACTCCACAGACCGTTATGTTGAATACTTAAGCGAAGGGGCAGATTTTGTGATCATCGGCGAAGGTGAGCATACCTTACTGGAGCTGATTGACACGCTCAAAATCAGCGGGTCAGATTATTCAACCATCCGGGGGCTTGCCTATATTGATAATAACCAACCTATTAAAACACCCGGCAGGCCTGTTTTAAAGGACCTTGACAGTTTGCCTTTACCGGCTTGGGACCTGGTTGACATACAGCCATACAAGCAAAGCTGGTTAAAACATGCGGGTTACTTCTCTTTAAATGTGGGTACTACCCGCGGCTGTCCATTTAAGTGTAACTGGTGTGCAAAACCAATCTATGGCAACCGGTATAATTCAAGGAGCCCGCAAAATGTCGTCGCAGAAATAAAGCTGCTCAAAGAAAACTTCGGGGTAGACCACTTGTGGTTTTGTGATGACATTTTTGGATTGAAACCTGGCTGGGCAGCAGAATTTGCGCAATTATTGCGAAAAGAAAAACTAAGTATACGGTATAAAATACAATCACGGGCCGACTTGCTTTTGGATGAAAGATTGGTAAGGGCCCTGGCGATGTCTGGGTGTGAAAACGTATGGATCGGCGCTGAAAGCGGTGCGCAAAAAATACTGGATGCAATGGATAAAGGTATTACCGTTGATCAGATCTATAAATCAACTATGCTGATGAAAAAGCATGGTATAAAACCATCTTTTTTTATTCAGTTTGGCTACCCGGGCGAGATGAAAGAGGATATTGAACTGACCATCAACATGATCAACGATCTTTTGCCATTTGAGATAGGTATCTCTGTTTCTTATCCACTACCAGGAACGTCTTTTTACGAAAAGGTAAAGACAGATCTGAAGAGCAAAACAAACTGGACCGATTCTGATGAAATGGCTTTGATGTTCAGCAATACCTTCCCGGCATCCTACTACAAACAGCTGCACCGGTATGTTCATCAGAACTATCACCAGCACCTGGCAAAAAATAGTATGACTCAGTTAATTAGAAACCCCTTGAATGCCAATTTCCGCAGCCTTAAAAAAGCACTGTCTGTTTTCTATTATACGCCGGCCGTGATAGTCGAAAAACTGAAGTTGAAACGATTGGAAAAGGTATTGTAATGGGCCCGCTTAATAACCCCCGAAACGAACAATATGCTGCAGCTGCGTTTACCAGTCAGTCGGTAATATTTGATGAGTTATACAGCAAAAACACGATCATAAATTATAAGCGCGAACGCGTGCGCAGTCATGTTATGCAATATTTAGCTCCCGGCAGCTCAATATTGGAGCTAAATAGTGGTACCGGCGAAGATGCTATCTATTTTGCCGGTAAAGGTTATAAGGTGCACGCTACGGATATATCGCCGGGCATGCAGCATCAACTGAAGCTCAAGGTAGAAAAACACAATATAGGCAGCCAGGTAAGTTTTGAGCTATGCTCTTATACCCAGTTACACCTGTTAAAAGATAAAGGACCATATGACCTGATCTTTTCAAACTTTGCCGGTTTAAATTGCACAGACGAATTGGACAGGGTTTTGACCTCGCTGGCACCGTTGCTTAATCCAAATGGGAAGATAACAATGGTTATACTATCAGAATTTTGTTTGTGGGAAACCCTGTTAATGTTTAAGGGAAAGTTCCGTACGGCATTCAGGCGGTTTTTTAGCGCCAACGGAAGAAAAGCGCACATCGAAGGCAGTTATTTTAAATGCTGGTATTATAGCCCTTCGTATATCCTCAACAGGCTAAAAGATAGTTTTGATGTATTAAGTGTTGAAGGCCTCTGTATTGTTGTTCCGCCATCGTACATAGAGGGGTTTGCCGAAAAGTATCCTTCGGCTTTTGATTTTTTGGTTAAACTCGAGAATAGGCTGAAATCCATATGGCCCTGGAAATACGTAGGCGATTATTACATTATTTCGCTAAGGAAGAAATGAGGAATTAGTAAAGATTCAGCGTCGAAACTTCTTGATTGGAGAAATATAGCTTTGAACAACAACTTTAACTGCAACTGCTCCTGCCACTAATAACTTAAAATTAATTCGCCATACTTTTTTCACAACGCTCCAAAAGCTGGGACACATTAATTTTATAACGCTGTATAAGTTTACTCTGAAAATTCTCAGGGTCGGGCTTCGCGCAATGCTTATCGGCGTCCATCCCCATTACAAATCCACTCATAGTCATTTTTTTCATCCGCTTCTTTTCTGACCACCTTCTTGCCGTAATTTTCATCATCCAGGTATCTATCATATTACCGAGCCGGTTATTAAATAATATTTCGATGGAGT